>NZ_BADI01000335.1:0-2377 GCF_000333555.1 Herbaspirillum sp. B65
CAGCCAGCGTGGCCTGGGCCGTCTGGGCGATCTTCAGTCATTTTGCGACGCGTTGAGGGCAGATTGCAAGCGCTCGTTTTCAGCGGTGAGCTTCTTGACCTGCTCGCTCAACTGCTCGATCTGCTCGCTGGCATCACCGGCATCGCCCTGCAGGCCCGGCAAATTGTTGCGGCCGAGCTGAGCTTCGTACTTCACTGGCCACGACTGCGAATCCTCGTCCTTGCTCGCCTGCACGGGCCGCTTCTACTGCGGCGTTCAGTGCAAGGATATTGGTTTGAAATGCAATACCGTCGATCACGCCGATGATGTCCATGATCTTTTGGGATGCGCCGTTGATCGCCTCCATGGTACTGACCACTTGCGAAACGATGTCGCCGCCCGTCATGGCAACGCTGGATGCCGAGAGCGCAAGGTCGTTGGCTAAATGGGCGTTCTCCGCACTTTGCCGTACTACGCTCGTAATCTCTTCCATCGATGCAGCCGTTTGCTCCAGCGAACTGGCTTGTGCTTCCGTGCGGGCGGAAAGATCCATATTGCCCGTGGCTATCTCGCTTGCCGCCACATGGACTGAACCGGCGCCTTTGCGCACCGCAGAAATGGTGCCGACCAGGCCGTCTTGCATATGCGCCAATGCCTTATAGAGTTTGCCGATTTCGCTCTTGCCGGTTCTGTGGATGCGCAGGCTCAGATCACCCTGTGCCACTTTCCCCAACAGCTCTGCCGCCTCCTCTAATGGCTTGAGCACGACTTTCTTCAATCCGATGTGAGCGACAAACACCAGTACCAAGGCCAGCCCGAGACCGGCGATGACCAGTATCTTGATCCGCTTGTATTCTCGTTCCCCCTCTGCGGCCAGTTTTTCGGTCAATACCTTGGATTGCTCCTGGAATTTTTCTAGTCTGACCGAGAAAGCTGTTCCGTCAGCGGTCACCCGGCCATCGTTGTGGGTAGTGAACGCACCGGTATCTCCTTGCCTGAGCGAGTCGAAAGCAAGTTGAATCGACCCTGCCAGGGCATTGGCAGAGGCTTGTAGATCCTGCCTCAAGGCGGCATCTTGCCCGGGTAGAACAGGCGCATTTGCAAACGCCTGCGATTGTTGGCGATAGCGATCAAAGAATGGCTGTCCTCGGGCCAGAATCTTGTCCCGCGATACGGTGTCATTCTTTTCTTTCAGCGCAGCATATGCCGCCAGCAACACCACGCGAATGCGCATGGCGTTTTTATAGGCATCATTGATCAGCACGGTTTGCGCAGACATCCTGTTCAGGCTTTGTTGCGCATCATTGGCTCGCCCAAGAGAAAAAAGACCGGCTGCAGCACCAATGACCAACATCGCTGCAAACGACAGAAGCACGGCCGTCAAACTTGTACGTACTGTGATGTCCCTCATTTATGCAAAGACCTTTTTTTCGGCCAATTCTGCGAGTTTCTGGTCACTCAGTTTCAGGACTTGCTTCAGCGTTTGCTCAGTGTCTTTCCCCAAGATAGGGGCCTGGCAAACCGCCGGTGTCACACTGCCGGAGAATGACAACGGTCCCCTCGGCGCCAGCAGACGCCCTATTCCGTCTTGTTCGATTTCGCTGAAGATCGGATTGGCTAGCGAACAGCGCGGATCTTCTTCGACCAGTTGCCGGAAATCCTGATACGGCCCCCACAGAACACCGCTGCCTTCCAGCGTAGCCTTGACCTGTTCCAGGGTACGCGCCGCAAACCACGGCGCCAGCACGGCGCAGATAGCGTCACGCGCATGAAACAAACCGCCTTCCGTATCGAGATCCACGTCCATGAGCGCACCGATCATGGACAATTTTTCGGTGAGCCCGGTGGCGCGTCCGATAGCGCGCCATTGCCGGCTGGAGATGGCAGTCAGCATGACCCGACGATCATCGGCCGTCTTGAAGTCGCGGCCGAATGCGCCATAGAGATGATTGCCGATAGGCTCGCGTGAAGCGCCATTGATCATCACATCGCCGATGTAGCCCAGATTACCCACCGTGGCGAGCATCACGTCGGACAAGGCCAGCGTGATCTCCTGCCCGCCTCCCTCAAGACGGCGAGCCCGTTCTGCAGCCACGATGCCCAATGCAAGATACAGCCCGGCGCTGACGTCCCAGGCCGGCAAGACGTGATTGACCGGCGTCGGCGAATCGCCTGTGGCGATGGGAAAACCGCTGGCGCAGTTGACCGTATAGTCGACCGCAGCCGAGCCATCATGGTTGCCGGTCAGCCGCATCATGATCAGATCGGGACGGTGCGCCGACAACTGCGCGTAGCTCATCCAGCCCTTGGGTGGAAGATTGGTCAGAACGATGCCGCCGTTGGGCGCAGGGTCGCAAATGATGTCCCTGGCCAATGCCTGCCTTCGGGGGTGTCGGCG
>NZ_BADI01000334.1:0-3134 GCF_000333555.1 Herbaspirillum sp. B65
CTCATGCCTGCGCACCACGCGTCATGTCCTCGTTTCGCCGCAGCGATTGGCGATGCTGGCTGCCATTCGCGATGCGCTGCCCAAGGGCATGATGCGCAAGTCCATCCTTGCTGCGGATGGGCGCAATGGCACGGTGACCTTGTTCGACGTCAAGTACCGCGCCAGCGAAGAGGTCGGCGAGGGCGTTGATTTCACCTTCACCATGGATGAGCGTGACCGCAAGGAAATCATCCATCACCTGCGCCAGGGTAAGCAGAGCGCCGATTTCGCCATCGCTTCCATGCATACGCATGAACCCGGAAATTTCTGCGAAACCCCGCCAGATTTCATGCCGCAGTTCGCGCGCCAGGCCATCGATAATGGCGCTGACGCCTTTATCGGCCATGGTCCGCATCAATTGCGCGGCATCGAGATCTACCAGGGCAAGCCGATCTACTACTCGCTGGGCAATTTCTTCTTCATGGAGAACCAGCAGCAGCCTATCACTCGGGATGAACACGAGAAGGACAAGGTCGAACCGATGTCCATGACCGAGGCCGAGTTCATGGAACATCGGCGCGTGCATGGTGTATTCAAGGAACAGGTGTGGTATGAGAGCGTAGTGGCCGTCAATCGCTATGACAGCCGTGGCCGACTGCAGCAGATCATGCTGCATCCCATCGAAATGCACTGGGCGGGTGAGCGCGATGCCGATCGCGGCATTCCACGCATCGCCCATGGCCAGGATGCCCAGCGCATTCTGCAACGTCTGCAACGGCTCTCTGCCGCCTATGGCACCCAGATCGAGATCGCGGGTGAACTGGGGATCATCAGCCTGGCCTGAACCAGGCACCAGAAAAAATGCTGCCTGCCAACAAGGCAGGCAGCATGGTCAATGGAGGCGCGCCATCGACGTTTGAACGGCGCGCACTCTCTCAATGCTTGGTGTCATCACCCGCTGCACGGTCCGGTTTACTCCACAGCAGCGGTATCTTGCTGGCATGGCCATGGTGGCGCTTGGCCGGCGGGGGATCGAGGAACTGATCCTTGCGCCAGTCCATGGCCTTGGCGGCCAGATGCGCCAGGATCGAACGCAGCGTGACGGCATCCATGCCGCTGAGCCGGTAGCGGTTGGCAAACACGATGCGGCCGGTCGCCGGCGAGAGTGTGTACATGGGGCCGTTACCGGCATACATCAGCAGATTGGTTTCCAGGAGTGCGCGATAGGCCTGCGCTTCACGTCCGACTTCCACGGCGCCGAAGTCGCAATAGACCAGCAGCGTGTCAGGACTAAGCTGCTCGTGGTGCGCCAGCGAGAACACCACATCGTTGACCGCCACCGGCCCACCTTCCAGGATGCCTTGTGCCCCTTTGATCTGGCACAGATTGCAGAGCTGGTGGATCAGCTGTTCATAGTGCTGTTGGGACATGAATGACCTCGTTGCTGTTCAATATCCTGGCCTAGCGTGCGAACTTGGTTTCCAGTCGGGCCAGGTTGCGGGAAAATTCGACGGCCATCTCGGCCAGCGACTGGGTCGGGTCAATCAGTTTGATATCGCCGTAATCCTTGTCCTTCAGTGCCAGGGGGATTTCGGTACATCCTTCCACCACCGCCGAGAGTGCATGATCCTTGGTCAGTTCCTGAACCGCCTGGTCCAGTAGTTCCGTTCCCTTTTCCATGTCGCCGAACTTGACACCCTCATAGATGCCCGCCATCACGTGTTCCTTCTGTGAAGTCGGTGAGGGCAGTGCCCACTTGATCCGGGGGCAGCCATACTGTTCCATCCGGGTCGCGGTGGTCTGGTAGAGCTTGCTATCGATGGTGCCGCTGGTGGCCAGCAGACCGACCGACTTGTCGGGATCGAGATTGTGCTTTCTGAGCGCCCACATGGTTGCTTCGGCGATGTGCAGCAGCGGTACCTTCAGTTTTTCAGACAACACACCGTGGTAGGCGTGGAAGGTGTTGCAAGGAAAGATCAGGAAATGTGCACCAGCTGCCACGCACGCCTGGGCCACGGCAAGCGAGCCGTGGTACGGGTTGTTGGGATCGTTCTTGAGCAGATGGGCACGCCATTCGTCAGGATTGCTGCGGTCGCCCGTGAAGCTGTTGAGATAGGCGGTGCGGTCCTTGATCAGATTGGGGATATTCATCGTGATGACCTGCATATGGTCCTGGTCGGACTTGGGGTCACCCACTTCCTTGGCTGTCTTGAACAGTTTCTGGGTGAGGTCCAGCGTCGCTTCCGGGCCCATGCCGCCGACCACGCCGACCGGGACGAAGTTCACACAGGGTGGCAGCGGCACCTGGGCCGTGTCGATATCTTCCGTGCGCAGGCGCTTGGGCGACGAACCTTCCCTGAAAGTACTGCCCAGGTCGAGGTTTTTCTCCCAGGTCTTTTCAAGAATGGGATAGATGTCGTCGTTGCTCAGTTGCAGCGCAGGGCCCCATGGAACCACGCGGGCTTGCAAACTGGGAGTGCGCTCCTGTACCGGAGATTGTGCAGAGGAGCTCGCCAGGCTGGTATCGCCTGGCGAGTGATGGGAAATGGCAGCCATGTTATTACCTATAAGTCGAATGGATGGGAGAGGGCACAACCCACGTGCGGCGTCCCGGTGCGCGCTTGGCATCGGTCGGCCGCACAGGATTGCGCTGCCTGGCTCCTCTTGGATCACTTGTCCAGGATGGTGTCGCTCTGGTCTACATTGTTCAGGATGTGCGCTACCAGGCGAGTGGACCACTTGCACAGGTCGGTCATCTCTTCCTTGCTCACGCCGACCAGATCCAGAGTGGCTTCGCTGCATAGCGGCTTCATGAATTCCGAAGCGGGCAGGCCGGTGGCCAGGACCTGGGCCGAAACGCTGGCGAAGCTCTTGGAGAAGTCGCCGCTTTCACCCTCTCGCAGCTTGGAGCCACCATCGATCTTGATGATTGCCGGCACTGCCTTGAGCTGCGGACCCTTTTCCTTGTCCGAGTAATCCGAATACACGGCCACACGGAATTCGTACTTCATCGACTTCAGCGGCGAATCCTCCTTGGAGACGCGATCAGCGGTCAGGTACTCGGAGATGGTGTACGGGAAACCGCCACGGTCGCCGTAGGTGCCCTTGACGGATTCGTAGGACTCCTTGATTTCCTGGCGGATCAGTCCGGGTTC
>NZ_BADI01000333.1:0-3116 GCF_000333555.1 Herbaspirillum sp. B65
GGCGGGAACTCGCTGCTTCTATCCACTGAGTGCATGAGGATGACGACAATGCTGACGACCAATGAATTGAGCAAGAGCTTCAGCCTCAAGAGCAGCGGGCTGACCCGCATGATGGGCAAGCTGGGGCTGACCAAGCCGCCGGCGCAAAGGGTGTACGCCGTCAATGAAGTATCGCTGAGCATAGAGCGCGGTGAAGTGCTGGGGCTGGTCGGTGAATCGGGCTGTGGCAAGTCCACCGTGGGCAGGATGATCGCCGGCCTGCTGCCGGCTACCAGTGGCAGTCTCTCCTTTGAAGGAAAGGACATGACCAGACCGAGCCTGCAGACGCATCTGAACATCCAAATGGTGTTCCAGAATCCGTATGCCTCGCTCAATCCCCGTCAGCGCGTGGATCAGGTCATCAGCGAAGCGGCCTTGTATCACGGCCTGGTGGAGCGTAAGAATGCCTCGGCCTTCGTGGCCGATCTGCTCAAGCAGGTCGGTCTGGACCCGTCCTATGCCGGACGTTACCCGCACCAGTTCTCGGGCGGACAACGCCAGCGCATTGCAATTGCGCGGGCGCTGGCACTGGATCCGAAGTTCATCGTTTGCGACGAGGCGGTCTCGGCGCTGGACGTCTCGGTGCAGGCGCAGATCCTCAACCTGTTCATGGAACTGCGCGAGACCAAGCAACTGACCTACCTCTTCATCAGCCATAACCTGGCCGTGGTGGAATACATCGCGGACCGAGTGGCCATCATGTATCTCGGCCGCATCGTGGAGATTGCCGACAAGCGGTCGGTATTCGCGCGGCCCAATCACCCCTATACCCAGGCGCTGATGGCCGATGCACCACGGCTCGATGCCAAGGTGGTGGAACACCGGCCGATCCAGGGCGAGCTGCCCAGTCCGCTCAATCCACCTGCCGGCTGTACCTTTCACCCGCGCTGCCCACGCGCCATGCTTCGCTGCAGCCAGGAGCGGCCGATGCTGCGCAGCATCGGTGATGGCCACTGGTCAGCCTGCCATCTCAATGGCGCCTGATGGCGTCCCAGCATCCAACGGAAAAAGCAATGATCAAGTCAGTCAATCAAGTGTATGCACTACAGCGCCCCGGGGTGGGCGAGGCCCAGTTGCCGCTGGTAGTCGATTCGCCCCACAGCGGCACGCTCTATCCCTTCAACAGCGGCATCGTCGCGCCTGCCGACGCCTTGCAGACGACCTGGGATGCTTTCGTCGATGAATTATGGGACTACGCGCCGTCGGTCGGAGGCGCCTTGCTGTCGGCGCGATTTCCACGCGCCTACATCGATCCCAATCGCGCCCCCGACGATATCGACCAGGACATGCTGATGCAGCCCTGGCCCGATGCAGTGACGCCCTCAGCTGCGTGCAGTCGCGGCATGGGCTTGATCCGGCGCCATGCGTTGCCGGGCATCCCCATGTATCCGGGCAAGCTGGACATTGAAGAGGTACAACACCGATTGCGCCATTACTACCAGCCTTACCACACTGTCTTGCAGGCGCTGCTCGATGAATCCGTACAACGCTTCGGTCGAGTCTGGCACATCAACTGCCATTCGATGAAGTCGGTGGGCAATGCCATGAACGTGGACAATGGCGCAGAACGTCCCGATATCGTGGTCAGCGACCGCAAGGGTATCTCTGCCAGCAGCGCGCTGACGGAGTGGATCGCCAGCGAGTTTGACCGGCGCGGCTACCGCGTCAGGATCAATACTCCTTACCAGGGCGGCTACATCGTCCAGCATTACGGCGCGCCGACGCAGGGACGGCATAGCATCCAGATCGAAATCAAGCGCAGCGTCTACATGAACGAAAAGCGCTGCGAGAAGCATGAGGGATTCGACCGGCTGCAGCATGACCTGAGCAGTTTCCTGGGTTCGCTGGCCGAACGCCTGACCCAGGAGATGAACCAGGAGTCATCGACCAAGCTGGCGCCGTGAGGTGGGATAGCCATCTCTTCACGTTGCACCGAATCTGAAATTGTCTAAAAAGGAAATCAAGATGCAAGACCTGGTAGCGCGCCTCAACGCCATCTGCGATGAGCAACCCTATGTGACCGCCTGGTATTTCAAGAACCTGGTTACCGGTGAAGAGGCTGATCGCGATGGACATGTCGCCTTTCCGTCGGGAAGCACCCGCAAGACATCGATCCTGATGGCCGTGCTGCGGGCCGTCAACCAGGGCCGGCTCGATCTCAATGCCCCCATCCTGTACGAGGAACGGCTGCGCAAGGGCGTGGTCTCGGGCACGTTCAAGTTCCTTACGCCCGGGTTCACCATCAGCCTGCGCGACGCCCTGGTCCAGATGATCATCGTCAGCGACAATGTCTGCACGGCCATGGTGATGGAGCGCATCAGCCTGGATGAAGTCAATGACTTCTGCCATTCCATCGGGATGCGCAATACGCTCCACCGGAACTCGGTGCCGCGCCCGGATATGCCGACCGATCACAAGCTCGACGAAGTCACCACCATCAGTGCCTGCGACCAGGGGCTGCTCTATGACCTGATCCTCAAGGGCAGTACCGATCCTGAGGTCGCGCAGCGTCTGGGCTGCACGCCACAACAATGCGCCTTCGCCATCGAAGTCTTGAGCTGGCAGAAGTTACGGACCAAAATGGCTTCGCTGCTGCCCTCAGACACCAAGGTGGCGCACAAGGGGGGGACCGGCAAGCGCGGTCGCATGGATGGCGGCATCGTGTTCCGCAACGACCAGCCCCTGTTCATCCTGACCGGCTACACTGACCAGGTGCCTTGGGAAATGCCTGACGGTCTGCCTGGCTACGTGTCGGCCTTCAACACCCTGGGCCGCCTGGCGCGCGCCTGCTGGGACGGTATCGGTGGCGACCGATGACCACGATCCCGACCCGCTTAACGTAATGAAAGAGCCGCTATGAACGACAAGCAAGACACCCATCACGAAGAAGGGACACTGGCCCCTTCCTGGATGGATGCCAACCTGCCTGATGGCTTCACGCTGGTAGCAGCAGGCGACCTGATCTTGACCGATACCATCTTTCCACGACTGCAGCGCAAGAGCCCCGATCTGATCGCCTTGCTCANGAGCGGTGATGTCACCTTCGGCAATTTCGAGGGAACCGCCATCGATCTACA
>NZ_BADI01000332.1:0-1540 GCF_000333555.1 Herbaspirillum sp. B65
GAGCCGACGCAGTCCGGGACCCTCAGTACCGACCACACCATGCGCTACGTGCTGGGCACCGACGGTGCCGGCCGCGATATGCTCAGCGCCATTCTCTATGGCTTGCGCATCAGCCTGGGCATCGGCGTGGCCAGCGCCTTGGTGGCGCTGGTGCTGGGTACCAGCCTGGGGCTGATCTCGGCCTACTTTGGTGGCAAGGTGGATGCCTTGCTCATGCGTATCGTCGATGTGCAACTGAGTGTGCCGACGATCCTGGTGGCGCTGGTGTTGCTGGCCGTGCTGGGGCAGGGGGTGGACAAGACGCTGATGGCGCTGGTGCTGGTGCAGTGGGCTATCTTCGCGCGCAATGTGCGCGGCGCGGCACTGGTGGAGCGTAGCAAGGATTACATCGAGGCCGCCCTGGGCCAGGGCTTGCCGGCACGCCGCATCATGTTCCGCCATGTGCTGCCCAACTGCGTGGCGCCGCTGATCGTCACTACGACCAACCAGATGGCCAATGCCATCACGCTGGAGGCGACCATGAGTTTTCTGGGTATTGGCCTGCCCCAGACCAAGCCCTCGCTGGGCCTGCTCATTTCCAACGGTTTTGACTACATGCTCTCGAACCAGTACTGGATCAGCGTCTTCCCTGGGGTGGCGCTGGTATTGCTGGTCATGGCGGTGAGTCTGGTGGGCGACCAGCTGCGCTTGGTCCTCAACCCCAAGCTGGACGTATAAGGAGCGAAGATGGCACTGCTGGAAGTCAGGAATCTGGTCACACAATTCCACACCGGAGCGGGCGTGGCCAAGGCGCTGGATGATGTCTCGTTCACGCTGGAAAAAGGAAAGGTATTGGGGATCGTCGGCGAATCCGGGTCGGGCAAGTCGGTGACCGCGTTCTCGCTGATGAATCTGATCGATGCTCCGGGCCGCATCTCGGGCGGCGAGATCATCTTCAAGGGCGAGAACCTGCGGGAAGCCAGCGCCAAGCGCTGGAGTCAGTTGCGCGGGGATCGCATCGCGATGGTGTTCCAGGATCCGATGATGTCCCTGAACCCGGTCATGCGCATCGGCGCCCAACTGGGCGAGACCATTGCAATCCATCGCAAGGCGTCACGCAAGGAGATCGATACCCGGGTCTGCGATGCCTTGCGGCGGGTCGGTATCCCGGCACCCGAAGAACGTATGCGTGTGTATCCGCACGAGATGTCTGGCGGGATGCGGCAACGCGTGGCCATCGCCAATGCCATCATCAATCATCCTGATCTGATCATCGCCGATGAGCCGACCACGGCTCTGGATGTGACGATCCAGGCGCAGATTCTGTATGAGATGAAACAGCTGGCGCGGGAAAGTGGAACGGCCCTGATCTGGATCACGCATGACATCAGTGTGGTCAAGGATCTGGCCGACGATCTGTGCGTGATGTATGCCGGGCGTATCATCGAGCGCGGCCCCGTACAACAGGTGATCCAGCAGCCGCTGCATCCCTACACGCGAGGCTTGATCGACTCGCTGCCGCAAGCCGAGCACCAGGGAAAACGGCTCTTTTCCATCCCGG
>NZ_BADI01000331.1:0-987 GCF_000333555.1 Herbaspirillum sp. B65
GTGATGAAAGCAATATTGGATTTCTTTATTTCATGAACGGACCCCAGGTCGGTTCCCTGATATCACCGGCCTGCGTCGTGAGACGCTGTTTGATTCGACCGTCAGTAGACACCACGGCCAAGGATCCGCGACGACCAGACTCCGTCGCGTACATGATGTATTTGCCGTTGGGCGCAAAGCTGGGCGACTGGTCGCGGCTGCCGTCGGAGAGGCGAATCTCCTGGCCATTGGTCAGGTCCAGCGCATAGAGCTGGAACAGACCGTCGCGACGCGAGATGAAGGCCAGCGTCTTGCCGTCAGGCGAAATGCGGGGGCTGATGTTGTAGCTGCCATTGAAGGTGACGCGCTGCGGCGTGCCGCCATCCAGGCTCACTTTGTAGATTTGCGGGCCGCCGCTGCGGTCGCTGGTGAAGTAGATGCTACCGCCATCAGGCGAGAACTGCGGTTCGGTATCGATGCCGGCGCTGTTGGTCAGGCGGCGCAGGCCGGAGCCGTCGGCATTGATGAGATAGACCTGGGTCAGGCCATCGCGGGTCAGGGCCACGGCCAGGCGCGAGCCATCCGGCGACCAGGCCGGGGCCGAGTTGCTGCCCTTGAAGTTGGCCACGATGGAGCGCTGGCGCGTCACCAGGTTCTGGATGTAGACCACCGGCTTCTTCATCTCGAAGGAGACGTAGGCGACCTTGGTGCCGTCAGGCGACCAGGCCGGCGAGATGATGGGCTCGTTGGAGCGCAGCGCTACCTGGGTGCCTTCACCATCGGCGTCAGCCACTTCCAGGCGGTATTCATTGCCGGACTTGGTGACGTAGGAGATGCGGGTGGAGAAGATGCCAGGGATGCCGGTGAGCTTCTGGTAGATGTCGTCGGCGATCTTGTGCGCGGTCAGGCGCAGCAGTTGCGGCTGGGCACCGATGGACAGGGCCGAAAGCTGGGTCGATTGCACGGTGTCGAAACAAGCGTAGCGCACGTCGAAGCGGCCATCGGCCA
>NZ_BADI01000330.1:0-1891 GCF_000333555.1 Herbaspirillum sp. B65
CCGACGATTCGACCATCTGGTCCACTGTTTGCATCGCCGAGATCACCGGGCTTGTCACAGCCACTGTCAGGCCGCTTTGCTTGTACTTGTCTTCAGTGGTGGTTTTACTGGCCTGCTCCGCCGCCCGAATCTCCACCGACTTGGCCGCAATATCGATATCGCCCTTGGGCGCCATCACATCACTGCCCACCTGCGTATACCGATTCCCCGCCACGATGCTGACATTGCCATCGGTACTACCAATGGTGGAAGCCGACGCCGTCTGTCCCTGACTCTTCCCGTCATGACTCTGCTCACGCGTGCCTATGGTCACGCCGAAGCCTGCGCCCATCACACCGCTGGTGGTCTCCTTGCGGAAATTGTTTTTAGTGCTGCTATCCACGGCAGCCACAATATTGACATCGTTACCCGCAGCCATGCCCACGCCTTGCGTCGCAACGACATTGCTGCCAGTAACGTTGATGTCCTTGCCCGCCCGCACCACCACCGTATTGCCAGACAGGGTCGTCCCTTGATTGATGCGCTCGCTGCTGCTGTCATCAGTGGTCACCGTCCGCGAAGACAGCACCCCACCCGCATCCGTCTTCTTGTGCTGATCACGCGCACTGGCCGTGCTGACATCGGTGCCGATGTTGATGTTGTTGGCTGCGTTAGCCGACAACGAGCCTTCGGCGTTGACGTAGGCTGCCTGGGCATTGATGTCGCGACCTGCGGTCACGCTGATGTCCTTGCCCTGCACCGTGCTGCCGATGGCGTTGTCGCGGTTGACTTCGGCGCGGTTGTCGTTGTCCCAGGCGAGTTTTTCTTGGCTGGTCTCGTGGACGGTGGAGAAGTTCACATCGCGCTGGGCGACCAGCGTGATGTTGTCAGCGGAGGCGCCGCTGGCCTTGAGGTTGATGTCACGACCGGCCACGGCAGTGAGCGAACCGTTACGTTCGGGCACCTAAATTGGTTAAGAGCTCTTCTTCTCCAGTGCCCGCCACATATCAAAAATTATGCAAAATATGAAGCCCATCTTCGTCCCGAATCGCGACAACCTTCTCATACTGAAAAGATAAAATATAGTTAGCCGAACACAATTGACTTAGCAACTCCAGAAACTGGTGTAGCTGCTCACTGCAAAGATCGTAAGTAGAAATGACGTAATAAAAAACCATCCGCATCTTTACATCCCAAGTAATCTTTTCACTCCAATCTTCTGCTCTAAGTGTTGGATCAGAGAATTCCTCGGAAAAATAAAAAAACATGTTCGATTCTGGGAAATTCCCACTGAAGCCATTTCCCTTTTCAACGATATTCGTTACCTTTAGCTGGCGAAGCGCTCTAAGAACAACGTCTTTTTCGAGCCGAAAATCGGCTTCCAGATCCATTGATATGGACATTATTTGGCCTCCAATAAATAAGCTTTCCCACTTTCATGATGAACCTACGTGTCCACCCTGAAAAAATGACCATAGTTATAGCCATTTCTGATCAATGAGATGACTGAGTCCGGCAGGTTTCGGATGTCACATGATCGTATTTCATCGTAATGGAAACAGAAGCCTTTCCAATGTAAGAGCTCGGAGCAATCTCTAAAAGAATACCCTCTTTACAGTACTTGCCCTTCGACAGAGGCTTCCATCCATGCTCATCAAACGCCTCTTTAGACGGTGAGCGCCNAAGCTCCGGATCGATGATCAGGTAAGACGAAGCCACGCCAGACTTCGAAAAGTCACCCTCCGTAAGAATACTTTAGATTCTATTTTCCCTCTGACTGAGCCATTTCATTTTCGCTCTCATGATTCCCAGCTGNTTGTAAGTTGGTCCAATATTCTTTCCTGTAACGATCCCATAAATAAAGCCCACCNAAAAGATCGGCATCAATATCGCTATGATGCGATTCTTCAAC
>NZ_BADI01000329.1:0-1892 GCF_000333555.1 Herbaspirillum sp. B65
AAAACATCTACTGGAATACGGACATCAAANTTACCCGGGAGGAATTTCATAGGCACGTATGCATAAATGGCCTCGCTGTTTTCTCTAAAAGCAGATTCAATGAGAAAAAAGATCTTCTCTTTTTCTAATAAAAATAAATTCTGACAAACTCGCCCGCCCCTGTCGCCGAGAATAGGCGTCATTTGAAAAAGCACGTCACGCAGAGATGTTCCAAGATCGTAGTATCCAATCATTGCTCCTGAAATCCAATAAGCAATACGCCCAAATAGCCAGCAACCTCCATAATGGGAATCTAGTTCTATCTCTATCGAAAATCTTGCTCTATCACCGAATTCCATTTTTACTTTCCTAAAAGTTTCAAAACACTACTGGGCACTTGAGCGGCAGGGACAGTCCCACTGAAATGCACACTACCGGCGTTATCGAAGAAATAGCGATAATATCCGCCCTGGCCTTGGGCGTACCAAGTTCCCATTCCGCCACGTATTGAACCATTTTCATAAGCCCACTGCGCATCAACAGGCTCTGGCGTCTTAGCCGGGTTGTACAGAGGACTGCTTCGGTCGTGAGCTGGGTTTGCCTGATAACGTGGTTTGGTACGGCTCGCCACATTTTCCGGACTATAGGGACTGTTATTAAGTGCTGGACTTGTAGTGCTGGATAAATTACCACCATTCTTCGTCGCCGACTGAGCGTTGCTTTGTTCATCCTGCTTATTGAAGTTGGAGCCACCTTCTCCAGCATCAGAATTTCCTGTTGAAGCATAAATGTAAGTTGGCACAATCGCCGGGCGATATGTCACACATAGTAAGGAAAGTCCCCGCACACAACCCGAAATTGACGGTGTAACCAATGCACCAGCACTACCAGAAGGCCCTCCCATGTCCCATGGATCAGTTGGAGGTAAATCAGGTGGCAAAGCATTCGGTCCATGCTTTAAGATTTGAACGGCAGTTTGTCCAAAATCCCGTGCCAGTTGCGCGACAGTATTTTTGGCTAACTTTGCAACATCAAGCGCCAGATCTGGAGCGCCGTAATCAAATAGTCCGAGACTTCTCGCCAGTTCCAACTGCTTATATTCTGCGGTCAAATATGCGCTGTTTCCCCAATCCCCCATAGACTTGGTCTCAGCATATTCACGAGTACCTGGCGCAAACTCCTGCCAGCAACGGAACAAAGCGCAAGCTGCAGCTTGAAGGCGTGCTTCTTTTTTGGGATCGCCATCTGCAAGTTGTTTAATCTTGTCAATCTCGGCAGGGCTCGCCTGCCGATTATTCAAATCAACGTTGTAAGCACTAGCCGCGCCAGCGCCTCCTCCCACTGCAGTGCCAATTGCAGACGCCGCCGCAAGCGATACTGCGCTCTCCACTACCGGTGGCAGTCCTAATTTTTTGATCTGTTCAGCAATACCTGGCATCAATGCTGAACTTGCTGCTGCGCCCAAGGCCCCTGAGACACCACCAGCCAGTAATCCAATGGCAGCATGAGCACTAGCACGATAGACTCCGCCTTCTTTCCACTGATCGGCCTCAGCGCTCAACTTGGCAGCTTCGGCCTGATCACCATCCTGTGCCGCCTTAAGGGCTGACCGTCGCAGCTCCCCTTCTTTGGCATCCGCATAGCTACCAACCATCTTGGCCGCCTGCTGCCCAAACGCCTGCGTAATCTTCGCCTGCGCCTCAACATCCTCACGCAGTTGATTGCCGTCCCAGCTCTTCGCCAAACTATTGCTGCTGTCCTTACCCGTGCGTACCGATGCATCCAGCGACGCCACAGCCTGATCCGCACTCTGCCCCGTCCTGGGCTGCTGCGCCTGAGCATCCGTAATAGTCACTGCCGCACCAGAAAACCCACTCCGCGTCACGCTGGTCTCGCTACCCGAGGCGTTTCCG
>NZ_BADI01000328.1:0-984 GCF_000333555.1 Herbaspirillum sp. B65
TGCAGGTGCCAGGTCGAACTTGAAGTACGTCCCCTCCTTGCCGCAAAAGAATGCTTCGATTGCGAGCGCGATGCAGCGTTTGTCCGGACAGTATCCCCGTTATGGTTCTCGTCGCATCCGGATATTTCTGGGTCGTGATGGGATCGATATCGGCAAGGAGAAATGCGCTCGCCTATGGTCCGAGCAAGGCTTGCAAGTGCCAAAAAAACACAAGCGCCGACGAGTGGCAGGTAGTCGACCAAGGCCTCTGGCACCAGCGCAGATGAACTCGGTCTGGAGCTATGACTTCGTGTTCGACGCATGCGCTAACGGTCAGCAGCTCAAATGCTTGACTGTCGTTGATGAATACACGAGAGAATCCTTGGCGATCGATGTGGCAGGATCGATCCGATCAGGCCGCGTCATCGAGGTACTCTCGAAGCTGATCAGTGTGCGCGGCGCTCCTCGCTATCTGCGCAGTGACAACGGCCCGGAATTTGTCAGTGCTGCCTTGCTTAAATGGGTGACGGAACAAGGGATAGAATGCGCCCTGATTAATCCGGGCAAGCCCTGGCAGAATGGCACCACAGAAAGCTTCAACGGGAAATTCCGTGACGAATGCCTGGCCATGGAATGGTTCAGGAATCGCCTGGAAGCCAAGGTGGTGATTGAGGACTGGAGGCAGCACTACAATAAGATTCGTCCTCATTCCAGCTTGAACTACCAGACGCCGGAAGCGTTCAGCAAGAAAACAGGAAACACTTTATCAACCGGAGCTATTCCAAATTAAACTGGTCCGGAAAAACCGGGCAGGTCATAGGCTGCCTGGGCATTGATGTCGCGACCGGCCACGACAGTACGTATCGAACGTCACCCAAGAATATGCCGTACCTTCTTTGATCAAATACGCATCTGCACCACTTCAGAAACTATTACGGAACATTTTTAAAGTCATACATGTAAACCTCGTTCTCAAAATGATTCAAATATGGCCATCAACCCGAT
>NZ_BADI01000327.1:0-1310 GCF_000333555.1 Herbaspirillum sp. B65
CGCCAGCAGCGCGCCCATGTCCAGCGAATACACGACGGCGTTCTTGAGGATCTCGGGCACGTCGCCCTGCGTCACGCGCCAGCCAGGCCTTTCGGCGATGGCGGTCTTGCCCACGCCGGCTTCGCCCACCAGCAGCGGGTTGTTCTTGCGGCGGCGGCACAGCGTTTGGATGACGCGCTCGACTTCGGACTCGCGGCCGATCAGCGGATCGATCTTGCCTTCGGCGGCGGCCTTGTTCAGGTTCTGGGTGAACTGGTCCAGCGGGCTTTCCTTCTGCTGGCCTTCGGCTTGCACATCTTCTGCGCCTTCCGGGGCCTTCTGCGGATCGGTCTGCTGGTCCTTGCGCACGCCGTGCGAGATGAAGTTGACCACGTCCAGGCGGGTCACACCCTGCTGGTGCAGGTAGTAGACCGCGTGCGAATCCTTCTCGCCGAAGATGGCCACCAGCACGTTGGCGCCGGTGACTTCCTTCTTGCCGTTGGAGGCCGACTGCACGTGCATGATGGCGCGCTGGATCACGCGCTGGAAGCCCAGCGTGGGCTGGGTATCGACCTCGTTGGTGCCAGGTACGGTGGGGGTATTGTCGGTGATGAAATTGGTCAGCGTCTTGCGCAAATCGTCAATATTCACCGAACAGGCGCGCAACACTTCGGCCGCTGAGGGATTATCCAGCAGCGCCAGCAGCAAGTGCTCCACGGTAATGAATTCATGACGTGATTGTCTGGCTTCGACAAAGGCCATATGCAAACTGACTTCGAGTTCCTGCGCAATCATGCTTCCTCCATCACGCATTGCAGGGGGTGCCCTGCCTTTCGAGCGTGGGTTAAAACGAGTTCCACTTTAGTGGATGCGATATCTTTGGGATACACACCACACATTCCCTTCCCATCGCGGTGAACCTTGAGCATGATCTGCGTCGCGGTTTCACGGTCCTTGTTGAAGTACTGCTGGATGACGGCGACGACGAATTCCATCGGCGTATAGTCATCGTTCAACAATAAAACCTGGTACATCGGGGGCGGCTTGAGTTTGGACTCTTGCCGTTCCAGGACTGTACCGCCATCATTTTCGTGCTTGGTTGCCATGCGTTTATTGGACCATCAAAAGCTGTGCAACGCACAATGATCTCGTAACCTCTAGATGAGATAGATATTACTTGTTTTCTGGACCAAGTGCAGATGACGATGATTCATCCTAAATCAAGGGCAATCTTCCCCATCGTTTGAACAAGCCCCCAAACGCAAAGGTGAAAAATGCTTGACTTTTGCATTTCGACCGAGAACAATGGAATTCATTGATTAGAGTACAAA
>NZ_BADI01000326.1:0-1531 GCF_000333555.1 Herbaspirillum sp. B65
ACCGGCAGGAAGAAGACTTCGCCTTCGAAGGCGGCACGCNGCGGTTTCGTCGAATACATCAACAAGAACAAGAGCATCCTCAACCCCACCATCTTCCAGGCCACCCTACAACATCGACAACGTACCGGCGTTCTGGAAGCGCCTGGCGGACCAGTATCCGGCCAGCGTGCCCAATGGCTATACGGCACTGCATCCCTCCACCACCTATCGCCTGGCGATGATCGAGAAGGTGACGCAGATCGTGAAGGCCAAGCAGCAGGCGGGCAAGCCGCTGGTGCCGTAAATGCGGTGAGCTGAAGCCATTGGACGTGAAGACGGCGCGGTGCAGTTCAAGACCGCGCCGTTTTTGTTTGCTGATTGAGGGTGAAGCAATCTGCAAAACAAAAGGCCACGCCGGTTTCCCGGCGTGGCCTTGTTGCTCTGGCTGATGCGACTTATTCGACTTCGAGCTTCTCTTGCGGCTCTTCCGGCGGGGACGAATCGTCGCCCTCGGGGAAGTCCAGCTTGATCTGGTCCTTGTCGTCCATCTCCACCGTCACGCGGCCACCGCTGACCAGCTTGCCGAACAGCAGTTCGTCGGCCAGCGCCTTGCGGATCAGATCCTGGATCAGGCGCGACATCGGGCGTGCCCCCATCAAGGGATCGAAGCCCTTCTTGCCCAGGAACTTGCGCAGGCTGTCGGAGAAGACGGCTTCCACCTTCTTCTCGTGCAGTTGCTCTTCCAGCTGCATCAAGAACTTGTCGACCACGCGCAGGATGATTTCCTCGTCCAGAGGGCGGAAGCTGATGATGGCATCCAGACGGTTGCGGAACTCAGGGGTGAACATGCGCTTGATGTCCGCCATTTCGTCGCCGGCTTCCTTCTTCTCGGTGAAGCCGATGGTGCGCTTCTGCAAGCTCTCGGCGCCCGCATTGGTGGTCATGATGATGATCACGTTGCGGAAGTCGGTCTTGCGGCCGTTGTTGTCGGTCAGCGTGCCATGGTCCATCACCTGCAACAGGATGTTGAAGATGTCGGGGTGCGCCTTCTCGATTTCATCCAGCAGCAGGACAGCGTGCGGCTTCTTGTTGACGGCTTCGGTCAACAGGCCACCCTGGTCGAAACCGACATAGCCCGGGGGCGCGCCGATCAGGCGGCTCACGGCGTGGCGTTCCATGTACTCGGACATGTCGAAACGCACCAGCTCGATGCCCAGGATGAAGGCCAGTTGCTTGGCCACTTCGGTCTTGCCCACGCCGGTCGGACCGGAGAACAGGAAGGAGCCGATCGGCTTGTCGGTCTTGCCCAGGCCGGCACGCGCCATCTTGATGGCCGAGGCCAGTGCTTCGATGGCCGGATCCTGGCCGAACACCACGTTCTTCAGGTCGCGCTCGATGGTCTGCAGCTTGGCGCGGTCGTCCTGGTTGACGGACTGGGGCGGGATGCGGGCGATCTTGGAAATGATTTCCTCGATTTCCGGCTTGCCGATGGTCTTCTTCTGCTTGAACTTGGGCAGGATGCGCTGGGGCGGCACGGCTTCGTCAATCACGT
>NZ_BADI01000325.1:0-2881 GCF_000333555.1 Herbaspirillum sp. B65
GGCGCCGGTATGCTTGCCTTCATGGCGAGCGCCGTTCTGGCTGCGCCCGTCCTTCTGCTGTTCTTTCTGTTCTTTCTGCTCTTTTTGTTCCTTGGGCTCCCGGGCCGGCTTGGCTTCCTTGGCCGGCTTGCTCACGGCAGCCTCGGGACGCGGGCTCTTGGCGCTTTCCTGGTCGGGGGCATCGGGCTGGATGGTGGCAATACCGGCCAGCTTCAATTGGGTGGTGCGGGTGCGCGGCTTGCGGCTGGACGAAGGGGTCTTGGCCAGCGCCAGTTGCACCGCTTCCAGCGCCAGCTTGGCGGCAGCCTGCTCGCCGGCGCGGCGGCTGCCACCGGTGCCGAAGACCTGGATGTCCAGCTTGGGCACCAGGCATTCGATCTCGAATTCCTGGCTGTGGGCAGCGCCATGGGTGGCGATGACGTTGTACTGCGGCAGCGGGATTTTCTTGCCCTGCAGGAATTCCTGCAACAGGGTCTTGGCATCCTTGCCCAAGGTCTTGGGGTCGACGTGTTCCAGCACCGGCACATAGAGCGAGCGAATCACCGCGCGCGCCGCCTCGAAGCCGGAATCGAGGAAGATGGCGCCAAACAGCGCCTCCAGCGTATCGGCCAGGATCGAGGGACGGCGGAAACCGCCCGACTTCAGTTCGCCCTCGCCCAGGCGCAAAAACTGCGAGAGTTCCAGCCGCTGGGCGATTTCATACAGGGATTGCTGCTTGACCAGGTTGGCGCGCAGGCGTGAAAGATCACCTTCGTCGATCTTGTCATAGCGCTCGAAGAGCAGCGAAGCCACCACGCAGTTCAGCACCGAATCGCCGAGGAATTCCAGCCGCTCGTTATGCAAGGCGCTATGGCTACGATGGGTCAGGGCCTGCTGCAGGAGCGCAGCGTCCTTGAAGGTGTGGCCTAGCCGTTGTTGCAAGAGTTGAGGATCCATTTTTTCATCCGTCATTCAGTCTGCCGCCCCGATACGCGCAGCGGCGCGTGGATCGGGGAATACCAGCCTGACCAGTCAGCGGGATCGGTTCAAAGCAAAGCTGAAAACTGCTCCGGGTCTGCCTCCACAATGCGAAATTGCCAAAAGGAAACTGCGGAAACTACGAAAGCTGCTCGGCCAGGATGCGGCGCGCTTTAGTGGAAGCTACCGATCCGCGTAATATCGCCAAGGTTCATCCAGACAAAGAATGCCTTGCCGACAATGTTCTGATCCGGTACGAAGCCCCAGTAACGACTGTCGAGGCTGTTGTCCCGGTTGTCTCCCATCATGAAATACTCGCCCGGGGGCACCGTGCAGGCGAAACCATCGGCGTTGTAGGTGCACAGTTCGTGATGCGGGAAGGCATCCGGGTTGGGCACGAAGTTGGGGGCACGCTCATCGGTGAGGATCTTGTGCTCCACGCCGGTCAGGTTTTCCTGCCATTGCTTATAGTACGTCAGATTTTCCTGATCCAGATAATCCGGCAGCGCTTTATAAGAAATTTGTTCACCATTGATCGTTAAGCGCTTGTTTTTATAGACTATTTTATCACCAGGAACGCCAACCACGCGCTTGATGTAGTCCACCGACGGATCCTTGGGGAACTTGAACACCATCACGTCGCCACGTTGCGGCTGGCTCACTTCGATGATCTTCTTGTTGATGATGGGCAGGCGGATGCCATAGGTGAATTTGTTCACCAGGATCAGATCGCCCACCAGCAGGGTCGGCACCATCGAGCTGGACGGAATCTTGAACGGCTCGTAGAGGAAGGAGCGCAGGCAGAACACCAGGGCGATGACCGGGAAGAAGCTGCCCGAATATTCGATCCAGGCCGGCTGCTTCAGATGGTGCGCCTGCAAATCTGCACGGCTGCTGGCCACGCTGCCATCACGCTTGATGCCCTGCGCCTCATCGCGCGCCACGCGGGCGTCGAACTCGGCCAGGGCAGCATCGGCGCGGGCGCGGCGCTGCTTGGACAGGAAGAAGGTGTCGGCAAACCAGATCACGCCGGTCACCAGCATCAAGACGAAAAGAATCAGTGCGAAATTGCCCAACAAAGCCTGCATGTTATTTATCTTCCACTTGTAAGATTGCCAGGAATGCTTCCTGCGGAATTTCGACCGAGCCCACCTGCTTCATGCGCTTCTTGCCGGCCTTCTGCTTTTCCAGCAGTTTGCGCTTACGCGAAATGTCACCGCCGTAGCACTTGGCCAGCACGTTCTTGCGCATGGCCTTGACGTTTTCACGCGAGATGATGGTCGCGCCGATAGCCGCTTGAATGGCCACGTCGAACATCTGGCGCGGGATCAGTTCACGCATCTTGGCCGCCACCTGGCGACCACGGATCTGGGCCGCGGCACGGTGCACGATGATGGCCAGCGCATCGACCTTTTCGCTGTTGATCAGCATGTCCACCTTGACCACGTCGGCGGCGCGGTATTCCTTGAACTCGTAGTCCATGGAGGCATAGCCGCGCGAGGTGGATTTCAGGCGGTCGAAGAAGTCCAGCACGATCTCGGCCATCGGCATTTCATAGGTCAACTGCACCTGCTTGCCGTGGTAGCTCATGTTCATCTGGATGCCACGCTTTTGCGTACACAGGGTGATGACCGAGCCCACGTATTCCTGCGGCATGTACAGGTTGACGGTGACGATGGGTTCGCGGATCTCTTCGATCTTGGACACTTCCGGCATCTTGGAAGGGTTGTCCACCATCAGCAGGGTGCCGTCGCGTTGCTGCACTTCATACACCACCGTGGGCGCGGTGGTGATCAGATCCATGTCGAATTCGCGCTCCAGGCGCTCCTGCACGATTTCCATGTGCAACAGACCCAGGAAGCCACAGCGGAAGCCGAAGCCCAGCGCCTGCGACACTTCCGGCTCATACATCAGGGCGGCGTCG
>NZ_BADI01000324.1:0-3310 GCF_000333555.1 Herbaspirillum sp. B65
AGACGCACCGTACTGCCGCTTTCCGCATTGAGATTGATGCCTTTGTCGAGCGCAGCCGCGCCACTGAAGGTATCACCGTCAGCGATATCGGCCGGCAGAGATACCTGAGGTTTGGCCGGCACGATGGTATCGATCATGACCTGCTGGCCAGTCACCGCCTTGGCCTGGTCCGTCTCGATCGTGCTACCGGCCACGTCCTCCAGAACCTTATCCCGATTGACCAATGAAATGGCCCTGAAGACACGCTTGGTACCAAGCTCGACGTTCTGACCGACCTTGTATTGGAACTTGAGCGTGTCGGTGCCTAGGCCACCTACGTAAACTGCCGTGCCGATCTGAGCATCTTGGAGCGGGGAACCATCTTCGGTTTCGGGCTGCAGGATGACATAGACCTTCGATGTATTTTTCCCTGTCTTCAGGAAAACCTCGCGATCGAAGCGCACCGTCACTTCAATCACGTTATCCGCGCGGTAAAAACCATTGTTCTCGGCAGGCGTGGTGCTGGTGATGTCGAGATCGAGTTTGGAGGACGCATCGAAGGGCTTCAAGTAATTCAGCTTGAAACTCGTGTCGGCGCTGGTGTTGCCGGCCTGGTCGGTGATGGTGACATAGACCGTGTTGTCGCCCGGCTTGAGCATCGAACTCAAGGTAACCGTGGCGCCATTGCTGGAGACGGCCCCCGGCAAGACGCGTACTACCCCCTGGCCAAGGGACGAGGTGTGCGCTGCATCGGACCAGATCTGTATCACTGAACCGGGCGAACCCCCTTTGACCAGCAGCGTGGGGGTGCTTTGGGAGGTGATGTTATCGATCCTGGTGGCAGCAGCGCCATCACGGCCGGTATCGCTGGAAGCATCCAGCTTGACTTCGCTGGGGGCGTCCGGCGTAGAGAGATCGAGCGTCAAGCTTGCTTTACTTCCGGCACCGGTCGGTAGCTTAAGCGCCACCTTGCCACTCTCGTTGCCGGCAGCATCCACCAATTGCGCAACAAGCTTCAATGGCACGCCGTCCACTGCAGATTTGCTTTTCACAAACCTGGTCAAGCTGTCGACGGTGGCCTGGATATAGCTCGCGTCCGTGAATTGCGCCTCGCCGCGCTCATTGACGGTGGCTTCGGCCAGACGTGACTCGGAGAAGTTGTCCGCAGTCACCAGCAACTTGACTTTGGCGCCATTATCGGATGCCTTGAACGCACCGGATGCCACGCTGATCTTCAATCCTTGCTTGATCTGGTTGGTCACGACAGAAAAGGCATCTTCTGGATTGGCGCTGGAAATGGCGTTGAGCTTGCCGCTCACCGGAACAGTAGCATCAGCGCGCAAGCCGCTGCTATCAAAGACCGGGGGATCAAGGATTTCAAGATTAGGATCGGCAGGCGGTGTGGTGTCGGCTTTGTAGGGTGTATTCAACTGGGTTTTAACACCCAAGGCCTTGGCAAGGTCGTTGTCGGGCACGGCGGTACCGTCTCTCTTGAACCATATCCCCTGGGCGTTCGATTTGAACAGCACATTGCCAAGGTCGGCGTAGATGTAGGCGTCGTTCTTGGTGAAACGCAGGGCATTGTCCGGGATGCTGATTGCGCCATCCAGGCCGCGGGTAGCCGCGTCGCTACTGGAAAACTGCAACGAGAAATGCAGCACGTCGCCGGTGCTGCCATTGGGGACGTAAGTGGCCATCAGGTCTCGCCCATCGACTTTCATGAGCAAGGTTGGCTCATTGCCGGAGCTCCAGGAAATCTTATACGGCAAAGTCATCACGACCTTGATGGTGTTGGAGGTCGTCTGTCCCGTCCCAGCGCCGTTGAAGGTGACGCGATCGCTAGTGGCCGGTGCGGCTTCAATGGCGATCTGATCGCTGAACAGGGCGATCCTGGCCCCTGCCGAGGCGAAGCCCAGTGCGCTGCCGGTGGCGCGCAACTGGAACTGGGCGCTGCCACTGTTGGGCTTATAGAAACTGCTTTCTGAATTGGCGCCTTTTTCAGCGGGCAACAGGAAATTGGAGGAATCAGTAGAGGAGCCGACGGCCGGACGTGCAGCATTTTCCAGGTTGTACTTGGCGGGGTCGTCGAGATGGGTGGGAATCGTCAAGAGGAAGAACCCGCCACCTTTGTTGGTGAAGTCGCTGGCTGCCAATGCGACCGCATCCACGTCTTTCTTGGTCAGGACATAGTCATAGGTGAAGGGTTTTGCATCCGCGATCGGCTTACCATCTTGATTCAAGCGGACGAATTCGATATGCAGGTTGTCGCCCACCTTGGCCGAGGCCGCCGTATTGATCTTCAGGGTCAAGCCATCGGTAAAACTGGAATAACTGACGTTGGCGTCCACGCCCTTGGCCAGCGTCTGGCCGGCAACCGGGACTTCCTTTTTCGTGTCGATACTAATGTAGGGTACCTGACTGCCGTTGGCCCCCGCCTCAGCGTCGCCCGTGGCCTGATACAGGCGGGCTGCGCCTTCATCCAGGCCGACCTGGGCTTTGGTGCCATCGCCCTTGTCGACCTCGACCGAGCGTACCTTTTGCAAATCCAGCACGAGTTTGCCGTCAGCCCCCGTGACAAAGGCACCTGCCAGCACCTTGAGAGCCTTGTCCAGCGCATCATTGCTGGGAACGCCGGCAGCCCGCTGGGCCTGCATCATGCCGGCCACCACGCCGAGTGCCAGGCCGTAGTTCTTGCCATCGTCTGTCTCGACAGGATTGCCGCCGCCGCCCAGGAAAACGGGCAGCACGTGGACCAGATCACCGACGCTGATGCCGAAGGCCTTGGCAA
The DNA here is from genome assembly GCF_000333555.1 of Herbaspirillum sp. B65. Classification (NCBI taxonomy): domain Bacteria; kingdom Pseudomonadati; phylum Pseudomonadota; class Betaproteobacteria; order Burkholderiales; family Oxalobacteraceae; genus Herbaspirillum; species Herbaspirillum sp. B65. The sequence goes on from NZ_BADI01000324.1 coordinate 2,768, forward strand.
CGGCAGCATGGATAGCGTTCATATTGTCCGGCGACAGATTCTGGCCGATCTGCATGGCCGCCAGCGTGGTCAACGGGTTGGCCGTGACCTGCTGGTCCGCATCCAGGCCGCCGATAACGGCAATCAGAGGAGTCGCCCCCAAGGTCTGGTTGCCGATGATTTCGTCGCGGTGGTCGGCGCTGTCGCCGGTATCGCTGACGACCACGCGCAGGATGTCCTGGGCGGTGACCATGCTCTTGTCGATCTTGAAGCTCATCCGGCCGTTGCGATCCACCGTGGCGGTGCTGGCGATTTCCTGCCAGGCGCCGCCTACCCACTTCTGCGCACTGGCGCGCACTGACGCGCCGGCCAGGAAGGGGCCTGCTGCTGGGGTGACGGTGAGATTCCAAGTGTTGCTGGGCGGGGGGGGCGCGCCATCGTTGCCGCTCGAAGGTGGCGTAGCAGAGGGCGTGGCGCTGATGCCGCTACCGTTTGCACTACTTCCCGCGCCACCGGCTGCCAGTCCCAACAAGGCCAGCGCACCGCCGCCAATGGCCACCGGCA
>NZ_BADI01000323.1:0-5109 GCF_000333555.1 Herbaspirillum sp. B65
TGTCCTTGCCCAGCAACGTCGCACGCCCCTGACCGCCAGCCGTGGTGACGCCAATGCTGGCGTTGGCGTCCAGATTGCCGATGTAGGTGCGCGCGTCGTTCTGGTCGATCGTGCCGTTGCCGTCCACGTCCAGGATATAGAGGTTGCTGTTCGGGGCTACCTTGAGCAGTTTGGCCTTGGTGTCCTGGTCTATCAAGCCTGTAAAACTGAGCGGTGCAGTGACGGTAAAGCCTCCTGGCAGGGTCGGGGTGATGGTCTTGCTTCCCGTTACCTTGTTGTCGAAATCGGCTAGATCCTTGAACTGTGCCTCGACCTGAATGTCCTTGCCCAGCAGATCGGACGTGACGACTAGCTTGGAGGAATCGTTGCCCTGGAAGTGGGCAGCGCTGATCTCGGTCTTCTCACCAGTGACCTTGTTGACTACCGAATACCACTTGTAGGTGTAGGCAGGATTGGTAGCCAGGCCATCATCATCCTTGATATTGACGGCCTGGGCAGTGAGCACCGTGCCAAGCATACCGTCGCCGCTGATCGTAACGTCACCAGTAGGCAGCTTATTGCCGGGCTTGGGTTCGACCGTAAAGGAGGTGGTGCTGGTGGGGTTTTCCTGTCCACCGTCTTTGTCCACGTAGATCGCCTGGACTCTGATGTCCTTTCCGTAGTCCGCCTTCTGGATCCTGTAGTGGCTGCCCACGCTCCGCCGCGGTCCTCGCCGCCGACTATCCAGTGATACTCGATCTCGCCCGCATCGTTCTCATCCTGAACAACTGCTTTGAGCTCATCGTCAAGCTTTAGATCGCCACTAGGGACGACTTCGTTGCCGTCATTGTCAAGTAGTTTGATACTGACCGTTCCCGGCTGCTGCTTCGGGCGAACCTTGAAGCTCTGAGCTTCTTGCGTCCAGAGTTCGTTGTTGCCTGCCTGATCAGTGTATTGAGCACGGAAGTGAATAATCGCATCCTTGGCCAGAATATCCTTGGTGACCCTAAAGTTCCGCGCCACGACAATCTGGTCCTGGGGGTTGCCGTTAGTGTCCAGCCATGAATATTTCGCAGCCGGATTGTCGGCGATGCCATCTTTATCGTTCACCTCGACCGTCACCGTATCGCCATAACGCAGCACGTTGTTCTTGTCGGGGTCCACCACCACACCGTTGACCTTGAACACAACTTGCGGCGGATTGTTCGGCCCGGTTACCTGGGCAGTCTCACTTGAGGAAGCGGTATCCTGCTTGTTGGCTCCGTCCGTATAGCTGGCCGTGACCTTGATCTTCTTGCCCTTGTCCGCGTCCTTCACCTTGTAGGTGGCGGTGTTGTTGTCAGCCACCGTGGTGCCGCCCACGCTCCAGGTGTAGCTGACCGTACCGGTGGGATTGCCGTCGGGATCGCTCACCGCGGCGCTGAGGGTTTCACCCACCTGTGGCGCGCTGCCGCTGATGCCACTGAGCGTGATCGCTCCCGGACGATTGAAGACGATGTCGAGCTTGTTGCTGGCCACGCCCGCGTTGCCGACCACGTCCGTATAGGACGCCCCGTTGACCTGGACGTCGCCTTTGAGGACGTTGCCGTCGTTCGGCTTGAACTTCGCCGTGCGCGTCAGGCCGGAGCCTGCGAAGTCGATGAGGGTGCCGCCATTGACCACGATGTCGTCCACCGTGAAGTCCTTGATCTCTTCACTGAAAGTGAAGACCAGTTCCACCAGATCGCCGGGGCGCGTGGGCCCATTACCAGGCTTGACCGCCACCTGGACCGTGGGAGCGAGGTGGTCCCACACCATGACCAGGTTGCCGCCGGCCTGCTTGGTGACGGCAATCGCGGTGCCGGTCATGCCAGCATAGGTTTGCTTGGCGGTGAAATTCTCGTAGTGTCCATTGAGGGCCGAGGTGTTGATGAGCACCGTCTTGGCGGCACTCAATATACCGCTGCCGATATCGACAGTTCTCCTGGAACCATCGGTGCCGACCAACTCTGCGGTAAAGCTCACCCGCGCGCCCACCTGGCCGTCGTCAACGCTGAAGCTCAAGGTGCTGGCCCTGGTCGCAGTCTCGGAGGTAGCCTCCGTGACCCTGGCGCCACTGAGTGGCTTGGGAAGCTCTGAACTGAAGACTTTAAAATCACCGTAAGCAAATCCAGAGGCCTGGCCATACGTGCCGGATTGGCTTTGCAACACGAGATTGATGTCGGTATAGATGCCGTTGGCCAGGGCGTTTTCTGCCTCGACATCGACGTAATGGCCGTTTTTCTTCGTATCCTTCGAATTAATGGTCAGCGTGTAATCAGGGGCTCGCGAATCAAGGCCAATGGTCTTGCGGCCCAGCAGGATATCCCCTTCATCGAAGCGGTTGTTTTTGTTCATATCGCGGAAAAGCACGGCAACCTCGCCGTCCTTACCGCCGAGGAAGTAGAAACGCGGCTCCCGGACTGGACCACCATAGTCTCGCGCAGCGGTACCTGGAGTCTTGGCATTGTCGGGCTCTGGGCGGTAGCGGTCGTACTCGTTCTCGTACAGACTGTCCTGGACCGGGTCGAAGACCAGGCTGTTCGGGGTGGACGGAACCACCGTGGAAATCTCGAACTGACCAAGGGTCTTGGTATTGCCCAACTGCGTCATCTCGCTGAAATTGCTGCTGGGGTTTTGCTGCTGCACCATCACCTTGCTATAGACGCCATCAGTCAACGCCGTGCCACTCATGGCTACCGTCTGGCTGGTGGCCGTGGCGGTAAACTCCAGCAGCTTGACCATTTGGCCGCTGGGATTGGTGGCAGTGACCTCCACCTTGGCACCAATCACCAGTCCATCCAGATAGAAGCTTGGCAGGGTCACGTTGGTGATACCGTCAGCGTTGGAGATGCCGGCATCGCTGGCCGCATCCAATTGGAAAACGCCAGGCTTGGGTGGCCTTGCAGCATCGATTTCGATGGGCCGGGGGGCAGCGATGCTGCCGTTGCTCGGCACGACGGTGCTCAGGTCATTGCCTGCCAGATCCTTGCCCGTGGTGGCACTGACGCTGGTCACTTTCAGATCGCTACTATTCTGACCAGGCAGCACCTTGTAGCTGCCCACCAATTGAGTGGGATCGCTGGAGTCGGCACTGAGGACGACCTCGCCGCCATTGCTCAACTTGACCGTCAGTGAGGCGCCAGCACGCAGGGGTTCCGAAACCTTGGCGCGCAGTTGCAGCACGTCATCGATGAGCAGTTTCTTGTCAGCCGTTGCGCTAAAGCTGAGGAGGGTGGGCGACGCATTGTCCACCTTCACGGCCGCATTGGCGGGCAAGGCCGTATAGGTGAGCTGGGCGGCATTGCCGGCAAGGTCGGTGAGACTGGCACCGTTCAACGCCAGGACGTTGGCCAGCACGGCGACCCCCTCGAGGGCGGCATCGTCGCCGGCCAGGGTGTAGCTGAAGGTCAAGTTCTTTCCGTTGGCGCTGTTTGCAACGTAAGTGGCCACGCGAGACTTTGCCCCCACCTGCAGACTCAACGTGGGACCGCCACCGTCGGTGTTGAGGCGCATGTCTTCATTGAAGCTCACCGTGACGATGACCTTGTCACCGACACGGTAGATGCCACTGGACGTGCCAGCATCGTCACTGCGACCGTTGACGACCACGCTGGCTACGCCAGGCGCGGTGGTATCGACCTTGAAACTGGTATTGGCGGGACTGCCAGAGTAATCCATGACGGCAGCATTGCCGGAGACATCGGTGATGACCGCCCCCTGCAGCTTGACGGCACCGGCTGGAATGGCGATGCCCGCGGCATCGTTGTCGTCGGCGGCGACCGTGTAGGTGAAGAGCAAGGTCTTCTTATCGGCAGCCGGGCCTGTATACGTTGCGGTACGCGGTTTCCCACCCACGTTCAGGGTCAGTTCGGGGCTGCCCTTTGCGGTGTCAATGCTGATCTCTTCAGACCAGCGCACGGATGCCTTGAGCACCGCACCGGCCTTGTACAGACCAGTGCTGGCCAGCACGTCGGCCGAGTCGATCTTTGCTTCGGCAATGAACGGGGCCTGCGTGTCGATCTTGACGCCAGCGGGATCGCTGGCCTTGGCCTGCGAAGCCAGCACGGCCGGGTTGCCGGCCAGGTCGGTGATGCCGCCGCCGGCCAGCTTGATGCCATTGGCGGGCAAGCCAATACCGGTGCTGGCATTGTCGCCGGCGACGATGACGTAGTCGAAGAAGGCGCTGAGCTTGTCGTCGCTGAGCTTGTTGAAAACCGCCCTGCGGATGCCCGCGCTACCTCCCAGGTCGATATCCACCGTCGGCTGGCCCATGATCTTCATGGCTTCGCTGAACTTGACCTCGACGGTGACAACGTCACCGACATGGTAGTAACCGTCCTTGGCCGGAAGGCTGCCCGTCGCCTTGGCACTGAGGGTGAGTTGAGCCACCGTGGGTGGGGTAACATCGATGATCTGAGTGGCCAGGGGCAGGATCTGGGGCTGACCAGCTGGTTTCCCCGTATCGATCTGGTTGCCCAAGGCGTCGCGGATCAGGGCACCGTTGCTGTCCGGATTGGCAAGCAGGCTCAGGGAGATTGTCGTGTCGGCAGGGCCGCTGCCGCCGCTGGAGGTCGTGGGCCTGACCGTCACCTTGTAACTCCGGCCGCCGGAACCGTCCATAGGCGTGACACTGTCCACGGTACCGTTGGTGGCGATGAAGTTGCCGGTACCGATTACCCCCCAACGCCCAGGAATAGCTTCGCTCAGTTCGACGACGAAGCTCACGAGGCCGCCCATGACCGGGCCTCCGGCATCGGCTTTCGCGCCGATGACGGTCGGCCCCTTGGTATCAATGGCCTGGGTCGCCAGGATCTTGTCGGTGTCGACCAGGTTGCCGGCCTTGTCGCTCAGGGGCGATGCCACACCTGACTTGAGCCGCAATTCGATGTTGCCGGAGGCCACGCCCGCTTTGGGAGTGACTCTGATCTTCCAGCTAGTGGCCGTGTCGCCAGGCGTGACTTCGTTGACGGTGCCATTGGCTACGTCGAAATGGTCCTTGGTCGGTGCTGACTTGAGCGCCTCGTCAAAGTTGATCACGAAGATCACGCTCTTGTTGACCAATGTGCCACCCGGGTTGCTGGCGACGGTCGCCTTGGGGGCGATGCTATC
>NZ_BADI01000322.1:0-1895 GCF_000333555.1 Herbaspirillum sp. B65
GCATGACATCGGCCTGCACGTCATCAAGAATGAAGCCGGCGAAATCGGTTTCCGCGTGTGGTGGGCCGCGGCATGGGCCGCACGCCCATCCTGGGCAGCGTCATCCGTGACTTCCTGCCCTGGCAGCACGCCATGTCCTACCTGGAAGCCATCCTGCGCGTCTACAACCAGTACGGCCGCCGCGACAACATGTACAAGGCGCGCATCAAGATCCTGGTCAAGGCCATCGGCCCCGAGGAGTTCGCGCGCCAGGTGGAAGAAGAATGGGCCCAGATCAAGGACGGCCCCTCCACCCTGACCGAAGAAGAGCTGCAACGCGTAGCCAAGTTCTTCACCGACCCGGCCTATGAAACCCTGCCGGCGGTGGACGCCGAATATGAACGCCTGAAGGCGGAAGACCGTGGCTTTGCCAACTGGATCAAGCGCAACGTCAAGGCGCACAAGAAGGCCGGTTATGCCGCCGTGGTCCTGTCGCTCAAAAAACCGGGCGTGCCGCCGGGCGACATCACCGCCGACCAGATGAACTTTGTGGCCGACCTGGCCGACCAGTACAGCTTTGGTGAGCTGCGCGTGACCCACGAACAGAACCTGGTGCTGGCCGACGTCAAGCAATCCGAACTGTATGCGCTGTGGAAGGCCGCCAAGTCGCATGGCCTGGCCACCCCCAATATTGGCCTGTTGACCGACATCATCTGCTGCCCCGGCGGCGACTTCTGCTCGCTGGCCAATGCCAAGTCGATCCCGATCGCCCAGGCCATTGCCGAGAAGTTCGAGAACATCGACTTCCAGCATGACATCGGCGACATCGAGTTGAACATCTCCGGTTGTATCAATGCCTGCGGCCACCATCACGTGGGCAACATCGGCATCCTGGGCGTGGACAAGGATGGTTCCGAGTGGTACCAGGTGTCGCTGGGCGGCGCCCAGGGCAACGAGTCTTCGGTGGGCAAGATCATCGGCCCCTCGTTCTCGGCCACCCAGATGCCCACCGTCATCGACCGCCTGCTGCAGGTGTATGTCAAGCAGCGCACCGAGGAAGAACGCTTCATCGACACCGTGCGCCGCATCGGTGTGACCCCGTTCAAGGAATTCGTTTACGCAACGCCGATCCGTTCGGCCGAGTATGTCGCAGGAGAAGACGCAAATGCCTGAAATCATCAAGAACAAGACCGTCGTCAGTGACGACTGGAGCGTGCTGCGCCTGGCTGAAGGCGAGACCGCAGAGACCGTCAACGTCCCGCAAGGCCGCGTGATCGTGCCGCTCAAGGTATGGCAGGCGCAGGGCGAAGCCCTGAAGTCGCGCGCCGAGATCGGCGTCTGGCTGGCCAGCGATGAACGCCCGGAAGAACTGAAGGGCCAGTTGGACAGCTTCAAGGTCATCGCCGTGGACTTCCCCAAGTTCGCCGATGGCCGTGGCTATTCCATCGCCTACAACCTGCGCGCCCGCCTGGGCTATACCGGTGAGCTGCGCGCCATCGGCGATGTGCTGCGCGACCAGCTGTTCTACATGCAGCGCGTGGGCTTCGACGCCTTCGCCGTGCGGGCCGACAAGAACATCCATGACGCCGTCAAGGGCCTGACCGACTTCTCCGAGAAGTACCAGACCTCCTGGGACGAGAAGAACCCGCTGTTCCGCCGCGTCAAGCGCGAAACCGTGCAGACCGCCGACTGAACCGCTGAACCCAGATTGTGAAGAAGGAAGGACAGCCCATGGCTAACCCAGGCTTGCAAGACCTCATCGCCAAGACCCAGGCCACGCTGGAACGCATCGCCGCCGAGTACGCCCCGGCTGCGCTGGCCTCCAGCCTGGCGGCCGAAGACATGGTGCTGACCGACCTGATCCTGCGCGGCAAGCTGCAGGATAAGATCAGCATCTTCACCCGGAAACCGGTCGC
>NZ_BADI01000321.1:0-9893 GCF_000333555.1 Herbaspirillum sp. B65
ACGATTTTTTGGCTAATACAACATATTTTCCACAAAGAATATGAAGGGGTTTTCAATCGATGCGGCTCCCCCGCGGCCCTACCGTGCCACGAACACCACGCCGTCCGGGCTTCCGACGGGTACGAAACGGCAACCAAAGGCTGTTTCCAGCAACGCCGGCTGCATGACGCTCTCCACCTGACCCGCCTGGGCAGAGGAGCCATTGAGCAGCAGGATATGCGAGGCGAAATGTCTTGCCAGATTAATATCGTGACAACTCGCCACAACCGCGTTTCCCTGCTGCGCGAGCCCCTGCAACAATCGCATTACCTGTAATTGCGCGGCGATGTCCTGATGCGAGGTGGGTTCGTCCAGCAGATACAGCGCAGGTGCCTGGACCAGCAAGGTGGCCAGCGCCACGCGCTGCCGTTCACCGCCAGACAGACACAGCAGGTCCTGTTCGCCGAGGTGGGTCAGCCCAACCTGCTGCAGCGCCTGCCGTGCCAAGGCCATGCCGCCAGGCGTGCCGCCCCAGCCATCGCCGTGCGCAAAGCGGCCGGCCATGACGGCCTCCAGCACCGGTAGCGAAAAAGCATCCTGTTGATGTTGCAGCACCAGCCCGCGCTGCAAGGCCAGTTGCAACGGCGACAGCGACGACAACTCTTGTCCCTGCAGAGCAATCTGACCTTCATAAGGATGCAAGCCAGCCAACGTGTGGAGCAGACTGCTCTTGCCCACCCCGTTGCGACCCAGCACACACCAGAATTCACCGGCAGCGACCTGCCAGTCCAGACCTCGCAGCAAGACCTGTGCTCCGGCGCGCACTGTGAGCTGGCGCGCCTGCAAGAGGACAGGTGAAGAAGTCTTCATACGCGGCTCCGCGCCAGCAGCCAGAGGAACACCGGCACCCCGATCAGCGCCGTGATCACGCCGACCGGCAACTGCACCGGCGCCACCACCGTGCGCGCCAACAAGTCCGCCAGGGTCAGCGCCGCGCCACCGGCCAGTACCGAGGCCGGCAGCAGCAAGCGCTGCTCGTTGCCGATCACCAGGCGCAGCCCATGCGGCACCACCAAGCCGACAAAACCGATGGTGCCCGCCATGGCCACTGCCACCGCCGTACAGGCCGCGGCCACGCACAAGCTCATCACGCGCAAACGCAACACCGGCACGCCCAGCAATTGCGCAAAAGCATCGCCGCGCGCCAGCAGGTTCAGCGACGGTGCATGACGCAGCGTCCACAACAGCGCCAGCAGCAACACCAGCCCCGCCAGCGGCAACAGACGTGCATCGTCGAGGTCGCCGATCAACCAGAACACCATGCCGCGCAATTGCGCATCAGGCGCGACCGACAGCGCCAGCGAAATGAGCGCCCCGAAACCGGCGGCCAGCATCACCCCGGTCAGCAACAGGCGCTGGCTGGAGAGCAAGGGCGAAATCGCCAGGTGCCGCAATGACTGGCGCACCAGCCCGAACAGCAGCAGCATGGCCAGGCCGGCCCCCAGCAAGGCTCCCGGCGCGGTGACCAGTTGCAGCGGCCAGCCCAGGGGCAAGGCCGCCAGCATGGCCAGCAAGGCGCCCGCCGCCGAACCACCGGATAGCCCCAGCACATAAGGATCCGCCAGGGGATTGCGCAACAGGATCTGCATCAGCGCCCCCGACAAGGCCAGCGCCCCACCCACTGCAAAGGCAGTCAGCGCCCGCGGCACGCGCAGCGACAGCAGCAGCGCCACGCTGTCGGCGGGGGCCGATGGACGCAGGCAGCCGGTACTGCCGCATAGCGTGGCTGCCGACAGGGCCAGCAAGGACAGCAGCAGCAAGCCGCACAGCACGGGCAGGTAAGATCGCATCGGCACCAGGCTAGGTCGAGAAAAAGATGAAGAAAAGTTCAGTTCCGCCTCAGAAGTCGTAGCGGGCAGTGAATTTTATCGCCCGACCGTCTTCCGGGTAGATACCGGAGACCGCACCGCCACTGCAATCATAGGCCTGCGAGTAATACTTGCGATTGGCCAGGTTGGTCCCAGTCAGGGCGAACTCCCAGGCGCTGACCCGCAGTGCATAACGGGCATCGAAGCTGGTAAAGGACGGCATCCGGGCGCAGGTGTTGGCGAAATCATTACCCATGCGCTGGCGATCCACCCAGCGCGCGCCGACATCGGCGCTGTGCTGGCCGGACTTCCAATTGATCCGGGTCGCCAAGGTATTGGCCGGCACCAGCGCCAGTTGCTTGCCGCTGTTGTCGCCCTCATCGAAGCGCGCATTGATGTGCTGGTAGGTGGCGCTCCAGGCCAGGGTTTCGCTCAGCTGTACGCGCCCTTCCAGTTCTACGCCCTGGTGGCGGGTAGCGGCCAGGTTGCTGTTGGCGCCGAAGCCGCCATTGGCGGTCGGGTCGTAATACAGCTCATCGCGCACACGATGGCGGAACCAGCGCAGCGTGAGCTGGCGCGCGGCATTGCCCAGGGTGGCGCCCAGTTCCAGGTCATGCGAGACCTGGGGCTTGAGCACGGCGCCGATGGGCAAGGCGGTGTAGCCGTTTTCGTCGGGCGTGGCCAGGCGGTAGCTCTGGCCGATCTTGGTGAAGCCGCGCAGCAAAGGCAGCGGCGCGTAGCTGGCTTGCACGTCCCAGGCATTGACCGCGCTGGTGCGACCGTAGGCGCCGGAATTGCTCTGCTGGGTGAATAGCTCGCGTCGCACGCCGGCTGCCAGACGGGCATTGTGGTCGAACTCGATCTCATCGCGCAGGTAGAGCGCCTTGGAATGCTGGGAGGCGTCGCTGTTGCCATAACTGGCATTGTTGAAGGAACTCCATTCGGCCAGGTCGATGCCGGCAATGGCTTCGTTCTTCCATGGACCACGCTCGATCAAGTGGCGCAGGCGTGGCGAGAATTGCGTGCTGCGGATGTTGACCTGCGAACTTGAACCGCTACTGACATAGGTGGAGCGGGCAATCTTTTCGCGATGCGCCAGTTCGGCGGCGACGTCGAAGGCGCCGAAGCGGCGTTCCAGGAAGGCCGTGATGCTGTCGTTATCATAAGAACCATGGTCCAGCGGCTTGCTGGTCTGGCGTGCATTGGCGTCATATTGTGCCTGGCTCAGGCTGCCAGGCAGGCCGAAATCGGCACGTGCCAGGTTGGCGCGCAGACCGAAGCGCCAATCGCTGGCGAACCATTGGACCGTGGTCGCGAAGTTTTCCTGGTTGGCGCGGCTGTTGTCGCGCCAGTTGTCGGCGTGCGACTTGGCATAACTGGCGTCGATGGACATGTTGTCCCAAGCACGCGCGAGCGCCGCCCGGCCGGCGCGCAGGCCATTGCTGCCCACCTCGCCCAGTAGCGTGCCATGCCCGGCATTGGCCTGCGGACGACGGGTGATGATCTGGATGGTGCCGCCAGTGGCGCCGCTACCATACAACACGCTGCTGCCGCCGCGCACGATCTCGATGCGTTCGATGCTCTCGATGGGAATCGAGGACAGCAGCGGCGTGCTCAATTCATTTTCGAAAATGCGCACGCCATCGAACAGCACCACCATGTTCTGGTCGCCATTGGTACCGAAGCCGCGCAGATCCAGCGGAAAATCCTGCGGGGCCGGCAATGCTCTGGCGGCCATAGACGCCGCCCAGCTTGCGGATGGCTTCATTGCATTTGTCGATGCCGGCCTCACGGATCTGTTCGGCCGTGATGACGGTGGCCGCCACCGGCGCAAAGGCCGGGTCATTGGGAAAGCGCGAGGCCGAGACCACCACCGCCGACAGCGGCTGGGTGGGGTCGGCGGTGGGGGCAGAGGCACCTGCCCAGCAAGCGGGAATCAGAGTCGACAGGATCAGCACGGTGGTGGTGCGCAGGACAAAACGAGGACGCGGACCGTCGTGACGGACCGGAAAAGCAGCAATAGACATGGACAAGAGACTCGATGAAGGTGTGCAGCCTGCCTCCCCGCAGGCCGCAATCAACGGAAAACCGCTACGGCCTGGGCCATGCGCAGCATCCTCCTGGTTTGGCCGGTCTCCGGGCTGCAGGCATGACCATCGGCCTTCCCATGCGGTGCAACCCGAGGTCCGAGATCGGAGATCGCGCAACATGCACAGTGGCATCAAAGATGGTGTTGCCGGCCAAACGCAACTTGTCTTCACGTTGCAGCCGGCGCCTGGTTACCGTTGCGGGGGCAGCACACCTTGACCTGGTCACCCACCTGTTGCGGGCAGCCTGGCGCGTGTTTCCCGTTTAACTGCCGGCGCGAACACGCCAGCGGGCACCAAAACCGCGCCATTGTAGGCGTGCGGCGTGGACACCACAAGCCACCCGGACCAGGTGATGTAAATCAGCACAAGCCGGGCCGATGCATTGCTTTCAAGAAAAACCCGGATAAAATCCACCTCTTATATAGAATAAATTCGATTTTCTTATCGAATATCTTTTTTATTTTTGCCTGGTCAGGATGTTGGCGAAGGTCGAAAAATTGAAACAAATGGGGGATTTCACTCGCTGTTTAGCCGATGAGATGGCCGCAAGCGGCCCTATACTCGGCGCCATGGCATCGTCGACCCGTGGACCCACTGCTTGGTCCGCTGGCCTCACCTGTCATCCCTGAATCGTTGTCGTGGTCTGCGAGCCTTCAGACTCTGCCTCTGCCTGCCGATATCTCTTGGGTATCGAAGGCAAGGCAGTTGCTGTGCCTCCCGGAACGACGTATTTGATCCGCCTACGGGCAATTTGCACAGCAGTGCGCCGCCGAGCGCACCCAATTTGTTGGGAGAATCAGTAATCATGAGCGACGACGTTGATCTGGAAGCATTGTTTGACGAAATTTCCGCACAAACGCTACCGGGCATGACCGCCAGCGACGGCGGTGCTGCCGCTGCGGCTGGGACCGAACCGGCAGCCGACAGTGCCCAGCCGGATGGCGAGGACCAGAGCGACAAACCCATGTATGAACGCCTGGGCGGCATCGTGCGTCTGTTGCACGACTCCATGCGCGAACTGGGGTATGACCGCTCGCTGACCGATGTGGCCGAACAGATCGGCGACGCCCAGAGCCGTCTGGAACATATCGCCACGCTCACCGAACAAGCCGCCAACAAGGTGCTCAATGCCCTGGACTCCGGGATGCCGGCCCAGGACCGCCTGCAGGAACAGGCCAAGGACATCAACGCCCGCTGGACCAAGCTCTATGCCGGCCAGATGAGCATCGACGAATTCAAGACATTGGCGGGCGACTCGCAGAAATTCTCCAGCTCGGTCATGGAATCGACCGAAGCAGAAAAAGCCCGCATGTTGGAAATCATGATGGCCCAGGATTTCCAGGACATCACCGGCCAGTTGATCAAGAAGATCGTGGCCATCACCGCCACCGCCGAGCGCGAGCTGGCGCAATTGCTGCGCGACAATGCCCCGCCCGAGGTGAAGGCCCAGATGGATGCGGAAAAACCAGTTTCCCTGATGAATGGTCCGTCCGTGGGGGGCACCGCCATGGCACAGGACGATGTGGACGACTTACTCGATAGCCTGGGGTTCTAATGGATGACGAAATGCTCAAGGACTTTGTCGTTGAAGCGTTGGAGCTCGCCACCAACGTGGAAGAGCATCTGCTGACGCTGGAACGACATCCTGATGACCTTGAAATCCTCAACGCGGTCTTCCGCGCATTCCACACCATCAAGGGGGGCGCCGGGTTCGTGAACCTGCCGGCCATGGTGTCGGCCTGCCACCTGACCGAAAACCTGTTCGATGCCCTGCGTACCGGCAAGGCACCGGTGACGCCGCTGGCCATCGAAGCAGCACTGCAAGCCAGCGGTTTCGTGGCCGACCAGTTGAACGAGCTGTCCAATGGCGCCGCGCCCGACAGCCTGGCCTCGATGCCGGCCGAACTGAAGGACATCCTGACCCAGGCCATCGAAGGCAAGAGTGAAGCAGCACCGGCCGCTGCGGCCCCGACCGCCGCTCCCGCAGCGCCGGTCGCACCGGAAGTACAGGCCGCCAGCGCCGCGCCGGCCAGCGTGGACGGCAGTGCCAGCGTGATGAACAATGGCGAGCTGGATTGGCCGGCGATGTACCAGGCACTGGTGCCGGGAGCGACAGTGGCCGCGCCGGCTGCCGCCGACAGCACAGCCAGCGCCGCCGCTGCAACGCCAGCACCTGCTGCCGCAGCCGCAGCCGCGCCCGTCGCCGCAGCCGAAGGCGAACCCAAGGCCGCCGCACCCGTGCAACAAAACCGCCGTGCCACCGATTCCCCCGGGGGCGCCAAGGAAGAAAGCATCCGTATCGATGCCGTCAAGCTGGACGCCCTGCTGGAAGTGGCCGGCGAATCGGTGCAGGCCGCCAACCAGGCCGCGGTGCTGCTGGAAAAGCTGCAACAGTTCAAGTTCGAAGGCACGGCCGCGGCACTCATGTCGACCCTGGCCGAAACCCTGGGTCGCGCCTCACGCTATTCCAGCGAACTGCAGCGCGCCACGCTGTCCACGCGGATGCAACCGGTGGGCCGCCTGTTCCAGAAATTCCCGCGACTGGTCCGCGAACTGGCCAAGGACCTGGGCAAGGATGTCGATCTGGTCATCACCGGTGCCGACACCGAAGTGGACCGGGTGGTGGTGGACAGCCTCTACGACCCGCTGGTGCACATGCTGCGCAACTCGCTGGACCACGGTATCGAGGTCGACCGCGCTGCTGCCGGCAAGCCCAACAAGGCGACCATCTCGCTCAACGCCTGGCAGGCCGGTAGCAGCGTCATGATCGAAGTGTTCGACGACGGCAAGGGCATGGACCCGGACATGCTGCGCAGCAAGGCACTGGCCAAGGGGCTGATCAACGAACATCAGGCACTGACCGCCGACGAAGCGCTGCAACTGGTGTTCCTGCCGGGTTTCTCGACCAAGGAAGTGGCGTCCAGCGTCTCTGGACGCGGCGTGGGCATGGACGTGGTCAAGACCGCCGTGGAAAAGCATCGCGGCACCATCCGCATCGAATCCACCATCGGCAAGGGCACCAAGTTCTCGATCCGCCTGCCGATCGAATTGTCGATCATCCCGACCATGCTGGTGCGCTGTGCCGGCGCCCCGCTGGCGCTGCCCATGGCCGTGGTGGAACGCGTGGTGGAACTGCCGGAAACCTTCGATGAAGTCGGCGGCGCCCCGGTGCTGCGCGACCAGGGCCGTCCGCTGCCGGTCAACTCGCTGGCCGGCGTGCTGGGCTACGAGCCGGGCAATGAGCGGGTCGGTATCGTCATGGCGGTACCGCATCCCTATATCCTGGGCGTCGAGTCGGTGGAAGGCACGGCCGATCTGGTGATCAAGCCGCTGACCGCGATCCACACCGCCGGTATCACTGGCACGGCCCGTTCGGCCGAGGGTGAGCTGGTGCTGGTGGTGGGCTTGTCCTTCCTGCTGGACGGCTGCCGCGACCTGGAACGCACGGCCGTGGCCTGATCAGGCTGGCAAGCGGTAACAACAAGAACGGCCGGATCTTTGCAGATCCGGCCGTTTTTTCGTCTCGCTGTGCTCTATCGGTGTCGGTGCTTAAAGTTCATACATGTCCTTCTCGCCCTCCATGACCTGCGCGATCAGCTTGCGGTTCAGCGTCGGTGCCAGCAATTCGATGAAGGTATAGACATATCCCCGCAAATACGCCCCTTGCTTCAAGGCCACCCGCGAGACATTGGTGCCGAACAGGTGGCCAGCCGGAATGGCACGCAAGCCGCGGTCACGCTCGGCATCGAAGGCGATGCCGGCAATGATGCCCACACCCATGCCCAGTTCCACGTAGGTCTTGATGACATCGGCATCGATGGCTTCCAGCACCACGTCCGGTTTCAGGTGGCGCAGCGAGAAGGCATGGTCGATCTTGCTGCGACCGCTGAAGGCGGAATCATAGGTAATGAGCGGATTGGCGGCGATCTCTTCGAGCGTCAGGCTCTTCGATTGCAGCAGCGGATGGTCGGGCGGCACCACCACCACATGCTCCCATTGATAACAGGGCAAGGACACCAGGCCTTCGCCGGAAGCCAGTGCCTCGGTGGCGATGGCGATGTCGGCCTGGTCGTTGCGCACCATCTCGGTGATCTGCTTGGGATTGCCCTGCAGCAAGGAAAGATGCACCTTGGGATATTTCTGGGTGAAGGCTTGCACCACCTTGGGCAAGGCATAGCGCGCCTGGGTATGGGTGGTGGCGATGGTGAAACTGCCGCTGTCGTGGGCGGCGAATTCCTTGCCGATGCGTTTCAAGCCATCCACTTCCTGCATGATCAGTTCCACCGACCGCAGCACCGCCCGGCCCGGCTCGGTCAAGCCACGGATGCGCTTGCCGTGGCGGGTAAAGATGTCCACGCCCAGCTCTTCTTCCAGCTCGATGATGGCCTTGGAGACGCCGGGCTGTGAGGTATACAGGGCCTTGGCCGCCTCCGTCAGGTTGAAGTTCTGCCTTACCGCTTCACGCACGAAACGGAATTGATGAAGATTCATGTGGGAATTCCTTCGCTTCTACCTGGTCAGCAGGACGGCGCCCCGCGCCAGCCTCATTGACCTTGCCTGCTTCATTTGCCGCATTTCCATATGCCAAAGGCGTATATAAGCAAATAAATACTATGTAGTTTGGTTTGAAACATAAGTTTATTACGATTCGCAGACTAATGGGCGAGGTGTTATGACTGTTTCTTATGTAGTAAGCGGATTTGCCGTAGGACTGCTGGTCGGACTGACCGGGGTCGGTGGCGGCTCGCTCATGACACCGCTGTTGACCTTGCTGTTCGGCATCCATCCATCGGTGGCCGTCGGTACCGATCTGGCCTTTGCCTCGGCCACCAAGACTGCCGGCACCCTGGCCCACCGCTTCAAGGGTACCGTGCGCTGGGATGTGGTGCGCCGCCTCTCTTATGGCGCCCTGCCCGCCGCGCTGGTGACCACGCTGCTGTTGAAGCACTTCGGCGCCGTTAGCGAAGGCATTGCCCTGACCATCCGTTATTCGATCGCCATTTCGGTGTTGTTGACCGTGATCGCCCTGCTGTTCCGTTCGCGGATGCAAGCCTGGCTCAATGCCCATCCGCAACGTCAGTTGCAGGGCAGCACCTTGGCCACGGCGACCATTGCTGCCGGCGCCCTGCTGGGTACGCTGGTGACGATTTCTTCCATCGGCGCAGGTGCGGTCGGCGCGACCTTGCTGGTCTTGCTGTATCCTCGCCTGTCTCCGGCCGAGATCGCGGGTACCGACATCGCCTACGCCGTCCCGCTGACCGCCATTGCGGCCTTGGGTCACTGGTGGCTGGGTTCGATCAACTGGGAATTGCTGGCCACCCTGCTGCTGGGTTCGGTGCCGGGCATCACCATTGGTTCGCTCGCGGCGCGAGCGGTGCCGGAGAAATTCTTGCGCGGCCTGCTGGCCATTACGCTGACGAGCGTTGCAGTCAAGCTGATTTGGTAGGCTTATTTTCAATCGGGCGCACCCTGATCCGGGCGCCCATAAGACGTTAACAGGGAAGACAAGATGTACCGCTATGACCAATACGATCACCTGATCGTCAAAGAGCGAGTCGCACAATACCGGGACCAGGTGCGTCGGCGCCTGTCGGATGAACTGGCCGAAGACGAATTCCGTATCCTGCGTCTGCAGAACGGCCTGTACCTGCAACGCCATGCCTATATGCTGCGCATCGCCATTCCCTATGGCATGTTGGCCTCCAATCAATTGCGCAAGTTCGCCGAGATCGCCGTCAAGTACGACCGCGGCTATGGTCACTTCACCACCCGCCAGAACATCCAGTTCAACTGGATCAAGCTGGAAGAATCGCCCGAGATCCTGGAACAGTTGGCCAGCGTGGAAATGCACGCCATCCAGACTTCCGGCAACTGCATCCGCAACACCACCTCCGACGAACTGAACGGTGTGGCCGCCGACGAAATCGTCGATCCGCGCCCCATGCCGAACGATCCG
>NZ_BADI01000320.1:0-523 GCF_000333555.1 Herbaspirillum sp. B65
TGCCGTCATAGCTGTTGAGCGTGCGTACGAAGGCCAGCAGCACGGCGCCGATGATTGCCACCTTCAAGCCGTCGCGCCACAGCGCCGCCAGCGGCAGGCCGTGACGGCTGCGGTTGACGCGGCTCATCCAGGTCAGCGCCAGCGCCAGCACGAACAGGGCAATGCCCAGCGCGGCACCGATCTGCGGCGGCAAGTAACCCTGGCCCAGGTAGACCATGTTGTCCGAGACCGGGGCGATGGTCAGGCCACCGGTAATGCCCAGCAGGATGCCGCGGAAGGCCAGCATTCCGCCCAGGCCGACGATGAAGGAAGGGATGCCCAGGTAGGCGGTCAGGTAGCCGTTCAAGAGCCCCATCCCCAGGCCGAAGCCCAGCGCCAGCACCAGGTTCAAGGCCAGCGGCAGGTGGTAGCTCACGTCCAGCAGCGCGGCGATCGACAACCGCAACAACATCGGCAGTAGCGCCGCACTGGCGATGCAGGCTTCCGCTGGCCTCAGCAACAGCGGCCGCATCGAAGCCAGCCA
>NZ_BADI01000319.1:0-8148 GCF_000333555.1 Herbaspirillum sp. B65
GCCATGCTGCTGGCGCATCACACCTGCCCGAGCAGATTGGGATGGAGACTAATCATCAGCTTGTGGGTGCTGCCGATCCTGTGCTTCATCGGTGTGATATGGGGCGCTGCTGATTTCTCCCTGGATTTTAGAGGCCCTTTCGGCACAGCTATCGCCGTTTTTTTATCACGTTGGCGGCACTGGCACTGCTGATNTTCTACGCCACCCAAGTGAACAACGATAGTCAGTGAGCGCGCCAGTGCCTTTCGTCATGACCATCCCGCTTGGAATTGCCCACGACCATGAAGAATGTATATCTCAAAAAGCCACGACTGCTACTCGCCGTCATTGTGATCCTGGCCGGTTTCGGTATTGCCCTGAATGGGTTGATCTATCCGTGGATGGATGGAGGCTTTCTGTTTTGTTCCCTAGTATTGCCGTTGATTCTGACCTTGCATTACATCGTTCGAAAACCTGCTTGGTAACATCATCCACACAACCTTCATAAGCCATCCCGACAACATGGAAATGTTGACGTGCTTCCTCAATCGTCTTGGAATGCGTCCGGTAAATCGAATGCGCCTTTGAAAACCATTCCAGGACGACCAGCAACACTGGCTTTCCTGCTGCGCGCTTCTTGCTACGTTTTTCCTCAAAAACGCTATCCAGAAGACCTTGCTCAGAGAGCTTGCGACGAATCAGAACATTGATGGAACGCTTGATGTCGTGTTTATCTGCGCGGTCGGCATAGCTGCAATGCATATACACATCATGCAGCACACCTGTGGGTAGAAGATCCACATCGGCAATGCGCGGAAGACGCTCGGTCAACCACGGCAATAGAATCTCGCGTTTGGAGTGGCCAGAGGGCGTGCCCAAGAATCGCGGCGACAGCAACAACATCGCTAACGATGTGGCCAGTGCTGGGTCATGCTCCCAAATCGCATCCAGATTCAATGGAACCTCTGATTCGGAGGAATACATGAAGCAGAATTTCAGCATGTCTTCTTGAGCAACCAGCACCTGGTCCCTGTTCTCCTTATCCACATTGCGATTCAGAGAGCGAATGATGTGATCCGTATTCTGTATCGGAGTAGCCGAGAATAAGGCCCCTAACCAGCGGTGCAGGGTGAGCACTTTGACTCGCCACTCCGGATTGACGAACAAGCCTTTGTTACCCAACAAACAGCCAGCCGCAGCCGCAGCGCGTGTCCAGATATGGGAGTGAACATCTTCTTGGGCAACACTCACCAATGATTGCGCCCGGAACTGTTGACCAACCCCGCCGTAATGCGCATCCAGATGAGTGAGCAAGTTAATCAACTCACGCATCGCCATTTCAAGGTCCTGCCCGTAGGCATACGATTCGAACCGTTCTAATGAAAATTCCATGATCTTTTTTCCTTTTAGTTTTTAGTAGCGACTCACGCTTAAAAGACCAAGTTGGTTAAAATTCCGACACGTGAACTCGCTCCATCGGAGGTCGATGGCCCCGTTCCCACTGGCGTAGCCCAGAAAATGCGCAACCCCATTCGGTCAGTGTCGGTCACCTCCAACTGCACCCCGGCGCCCGCCCGCACGTAGCTATTGATGCGCGTACCGGCTAGCGGGGACGCATTGATCTTCACCCAACCACGGTCATAAAACGCCGCCACACGCGTCGTGATTGAATGTGAAAAGATGTCGAATGGATCTGCGGCATACCGCAACTCGAACGTCCCCAATACACCCTGATCCCCCGATGCTTCACCCGAGGGATAGGCCCGGACACCATAGGGACCACCCAATCCGAACTTAAAGTAGGAGTCCATATTTTTATCGCCGGCCGTTCCCGTGCCAGAGAAGTAGGCAGACCAGCGGCCACCCAATCCCTGTTCACGAGAACCCCGTAAGCTCAGTCGATCGAAGCTACCCGCCGTCTGATAAGTGGCACTGTCCACTGCCTGTTGGTTCGAGTCAGTAATCCGCACGCCACCACGATCCAGGTGGGCTCCCCATAACGTAATCGCAGGTGTCCCCAGACTGGTGTCTTCGAAACGCCCTGCCAGATCGGCGGACGTCTGCCAATACAGGCGCGGATTGCTGAACGCCAGGTTGTTATCCTTGAGTTGCCCAACCTTGGCTGAGAATGTCAAATCCGTTCGTGCATTCGAACTCAGGAGAAGGGGATATTTGGCGTAGCTACCCACCGATCGGGAAACGCCATTAGCGCCCAGCGCCGAGAAGCCACTACCCAGGTAATATTCGGTCTGCCCCAGGTTCAAACCAACGCGCCAGCCCTTTGCGCCTACAGGCAGGCTATAGTCCGCCTGGAAAAATTTATAGCTGCTTGGCTTATTCGACGTCCCTAGTAACAGATCCAGAGAATCGCCTACAGCAAAAAGCGAATTGACCACCATGTGGCCCTGCAGATGCTGCTTACCCGTCGAGCTGGAGCCCGAGTTATCGAAAGATGCCTCTCCGACGATCTTCTTTCCGTACAAGGCGTTCAGGCTCAGATGGGTATATCCCTGCTGCGTTCCAGGAGAAAGAGAGCCAAATACCTTCATTCCCGTCTGCTCTCGGGCCAGCAAAACAATGCGCTCCACCAACCGATCAGTGGCCACTACGCCCTCGCAACGGCTTGCCTGAGGATCGCTCTCCACCTTGGCACAGACCACTTCGTGATAAATCGCACGAATCGCCTTTTGCACATCTTCGTCTTGCGCGGTGATGCTCGCTTCCGATTCAAGACGCCCCTCCACGATGCGAATCTCGATCACACCATCCTTCGATTTCTGGGCCGGAATCACGGCTTGACCAACGAGATAACCACGATCACGGTAGTAAGTCGTGATCGCCCTCGCCATCTTTTCAAGCTGGCCAAACGTGTACTGCCCTGGGCTGGCTTTGGCTATTCCCAATAAGGTCGCCTCATCAAATACGGTTTGTCCAACCAGACGGAATCCTTTGATATAAATCGTTCTCTTGTCTTTTTCGTCCACCGGATTTTCTTCAGAAATGGACGGTACCGTCACCGCCCCCTCTGACGAAATACCTCCAACACGACGTGGATTCACCCCTCTTTGTAATTCCTCAACGCTCGCCCCACCCATGGCGGGCGAGACGCTCTGAGCTCGCACCTCCTGTGAAAAGCAGGCAAACAAAACACATCCCGCGCCAATTGCCGCAAGAACCCTCTGTCCGCATCGCTTTAAGATTTCTTTACCCATTTATTCCCCGCTCACGCTGATCGCGCCTTCAGGCGCACCATCGCTTCCATTAAGATTCAAGCTGCCTCGCGACAACTCGGCCTTTTTTCCCCTGATCTCTCGCATTACCTTCGGATTCCCATGCACCAACTCATGTTTTCGATAGGCCTTCTCCACATCCCTCGGTGAAAACTCAAACAGCCACATCCTTTCGGCTATTTCCTTCAACGCTGATTCAGCTTCTCGTGCTCTGGCCTGCGTCAATTCTCGGTCCAGCAATTCCCGCTCTGCCAACAACTCAAAATAAGTTTTGTTTTTCCCAACATCATCCATCTCTACTTCCTCCTCACGCGCACGAGATCAATTCGATGTCACCGTGCCACGATCCAATCCGATGTTTTCCCCTTGCGCATAACCCACCGCATAAACTTTTCTTAAGGCATTCACATAGCCTCGCCTCCGCGCCCGCCTCAAGGACCACAACCGATCCGCCAGGCTCTTTCTAAAACCCTGTGATATCGCCGCCCTCTTTCCATAAAACCCCGATGCAATACCCGCGTCATAGGTGCTAGCGGCATCATCGAAAGCTTCTGGTGCAGTGAAAAGCTCCACAATCTTTCTCACGCTATCCCTCAATTGCGATAGATGACGCTCAGCAGAAACTGCCATCTCCCCTTCACACGAAGGCTTCCCATGCGACGGAAATGGCACCTCTCGCATTCCTCGTATGATTTCCTGATACTCGACCATTACCCCTCCTCGTTTCATCCCACTGACCGTTCGCAAGTTCTTCACCCAAGCAACTTCGGCGTACTTAGGTAATGGCCTTGCACCCATTCGGCACCGGAGCGCTCCGCCATCCGCAGGTCCTCCTCACACTCCACGCCCTCCACCACCACCAACCAACCCAACTGTCGCGCAGAGCTCACCATCTCTTCAAATTCCCCGCTCTCTTTGCCTCTGGCATTGCGCACCATCGCACCATCAATCTTGATCACATCGGGGCATTCCAATTTCTCGTGCAGTTCGCTCTCCGAAATCCCGAACCAAAATTGTCGATCGCAACCAAGCACCCTAGTCGTTGCAAGTATTGGCAAAGCGTTTTCCTGCCATCGACTCCATCTGGGCCGTCTCGGTAATCTCCACCACCAAACGCCGAGCAAGTTCTGGCATCGCCAGCAAGTCGACAAACGTGGACACCCACCACAAGTCATCCACCGCACTCTGCGCAGAAATATTCACGCCCAACATCAATTCCGGCTGCCGGTTGAGTAAGGCGATCGCATGTCTGAGTACATGCCGATCCAGGCACCTCATCAGCCTTAAGCGTTCCAAAGCAGGAATAAATTCGGCAGGAAAAATAAGTTCCCCGGCATCCCCTTTTATCCGCACCAAACATTCGAAATACAAAATCTCCGCGCGATCACGTACATGGCACACCGGCTCGAAAACCACTTCAACACGATTACTCCTCAAAGCCTCGTACACCGAATCAGCAATGGCCACATCCGACTCAAAATGCGATTCGGGCCACACGTGCTTTGCCTCCAAGAGGCCAGCACCAACGGCATCAGCCAACTCCCATCTGACGCTCACTTGACCCGCCACTTTGGCTCGCAAATCTCGACGCAGGTATTCGTTCAGATCCGCCGTAATCTCTTGCAATAGCACCTCTCGATGCCCTGGTTCGTGCTGCATATACCTTCCCTGCAGTCCGATATCCCACCGCACAGCGATCACTCCGCGGCGCAACGAACCCACCATTCCGCCTTTGCCTTCACAGATCCGAGTCACGCGCAGCAGCACACGCATTTGCAATTCCTCTGCCGCCTCGTCGCCATCCGTCATGACGATCACGCTGTAGTTCTCTAACCGGATCAGCAGTACCCACGCCGGTGGCGCCATTTCAATCCCCAAAGAAATATTTCCACGCGGAAAAAATAATGCGTACAATAACGTTCGTTTCTGCGATGCTAAAAACACAATTGCGACACCCCCGTAAACACTGGCTTTGCGGGTGATGGCATGGGTCATTTGTTGCCCGGACAAAAACGAACATTTTTGTCAATGAAGTAGCACCGTTCTTGAGCCGAAATGCCACAGCGCTTCGGACCCAAAAACTTGCTATTGGGGAACTACTATGATGATTGGCTATGCCCGTGTTTCAACGGACGACCAGAATCTCGATATGCAACTCATCGCACTCAACAAGATCGGTTGCGATGTTATTTATATGGATCAAGGCATCTCGGGTGCCACCGCAGAACGCCCCGGCCTCACCAAGGCATTACGCCGTTTACATCCTGGCGACACCCTCACCGTTTGGCGATTAGATCGCTTGGGACGCTCGCTATCTCACTTGGTGCGCGTCCTTGAATCCCTCGATCAGCGAAACATCTCGTTCCACTCCATCAATGAGCACATCGAGACAAGTTCTTCTGGTGGACGACTGGTATTCCACATGATGGCCGCCTTGGCCGAATTTGAACGCGCGCTTATCAGTGAGCGAACTCGCGCAGGCCTTGCTGCCGCAAAAGCCCGAGGAGCAAAAATGGGAAGACGACCGATACTTTCCATCGATCAGATCCGTACAGCGCGACATTTACTGGAACATGAGCGCTGGACACATAAAGAGGTCGCACTCCACTTCGGCGTACATCCTCGTACTCTCGATAGAAGACTGGCCTTGCTTGAATAGCCGCCCCCTCTAACCCGATAGTCAGTCGCGTAGGCGGAGAAGAGTTCGCCCCTTCGTAGACGGCTACATGTCCTGATCTAAATTATTTGGACCGACAGGAATCTGGGAAGCCAGAGCCATCGCTCACAAAAGTGAGTTATGGCTAGCGCAAACAACTCACGAAATGAGCTAGGTCCACAAGCCTGACTGATCGAAACTCAGAATAATGTAGTCGACCACAGTAATACGGTTAGTGACCTTATTTGGCCTGAACGCACGCCGACGCAGACACCGATTGACAGAATGCAGGTGTGGAGAGATAGAATCCTCCCACTGAAAAAACAAAGTTGATCTGACAATATCCATCGTCAAAAGCGGAAACGGTCAGAGCAGATGGCGTCTGCTGCAAATTAGTACCCTTTGCATATATCAAGGAACAGGACCATGGCTAGTGTCAAGACGAGGTTTCAGAAAGCGACCGACCTAATAATGAAAGGAGATACTCAGGCAGCTCGCTTGCTACTGGAAGAGATATTGCAGAAGGATGTCAATCACTTAGACGCATTGTGTCAGTTAGGTACTGTATCTCTTCTTGAAAAAGATTACCCCAGGGCCGTCGCGCTCTTTGCTTGCGCCAAGGAAAAGGGGCATTTATTTTCATCCTCCGATTGGCATAACTGGGGAATGTGTTTGCGGGAAGTTGGTTACCTTTATCAAGCCATTGAGGCATTCGATCAGGCATTTCAAGGTGGACTTTTGAGCGAAAGTTTATTTGAGAAAGGCCACTGCTATCTTCTGCTAGGCAAACCTAAGGATGCCTCTGATTGCTTCGGCAAGCTTCTTTCTGAGTCCGATTCCATCCATTCGTCGGCTCATCTTTTCAATGCCATCGCATTGCAAGACATGAACCAACCCTATGCTGCGATTACTTCATTTGAGAAAGCGTTGAAAGCCGACAAAGACAATTCAAGCGTGAATTGGCATTTTGGGCGGGCCTTGCTATCCGTGGCAGATTGGAAACGAGGTTGGACGGCGCATGAGTATCGGATCAAGGCTGATCCCCGCATGACGCGGGAGTTTAGCGATAAACGCTGGCTAGGCGAACCCGTCTTCGGAAAATCTGTTGTGCTTTGGCCTGAGCAAGGTCTAGGTGACATTTTGCAATTTTGTCGCTTTGCTCCGGTGTTGGCCAATATGGGTGCCTCTGTTTACTTGATCTTACCTCAGGCGTTGGCAGAACTTGTCGGCGGTTCGTTAAACCAGTTTGTCAGCCCAGGGCACGTCGAAATTGAAATTCTCGTTTATGAGAAGGAGGAGGTGCGAGATTTTGATTTTCATTGCCCACTAATGAGTCTTCCTTATGCTCTAGAGGTACACAATGAAAAAATGATCCCTTATGCGCAAGGTTATCTCTTGCCTCCCGCAGAAAAGATCAAAGCATGGGACCGTAGAATCGGCGTCAGGCGAGCTCTACGGGTTGGGATAGTGTGGGGCGGTCATAGCAAGCACAATGAGGATGCCTATTCCCGACTAATCGATTCTCGGCGCTCCATTCCTTTACGCTCGTTTCTCCCATTGCTGAATAACACCCCGGATGTCGAGTGGTTCAGCCTTCAGAAAGGCGCGCCCAGGCATCAACTGACTGAACTTGTCGAATCTGGCTTGCTCATCAATCCCATCACCGATCTTACCGAACTGATTACCGACTGGTCCGATACTGCAGCACTACTTTCTCACCTCGATTTGTTGATTACTGTCGACACCTCGGTTGCACATCTTGCCGGGGCGATAGGCAAGCCGGTCTGGATGTTATCTCGGTATAACGGCTGTTGGCGATGGATAAAGGGACGTACTGATACACCGTGGTATGACTCCATGCGGATATTCCATCAGGCAGAAGATGGAAACTGGGCCGGCCCCATCAACGCGTTGGGGCGAGCGCTAGACTCCATTCGTTTTAATACGCTCGAGAATCTAGATGACTTGATTGCTTCTTCAGTAGTGATGCCAACAACGGGGCGGTAACCGACGGCAGGCTCTTTCGGGATCATCTTGCGCGGATGAATTAATTCAGCCAAGCACTCCTATCGATCTTACCCACGAAAATCAGCTTCATCCGAGGTCTTCGGCCGTCAAATGGGCTCTTCCAAAAACTCGGGCTTTCCTAATAAAAACAAAATCCCACAAACACCCCTTCCTAGCTCATGCCGAAGAGTAGTGACCTGCTTTTCCAGAAGAACGAAGCCAGATTCTTGAGCAATTCTGTCAATATATTTCGGTGAATGCCCATAACTCCAGACG
>NZ_BADI01000318.1:0-967 GCF_000333555.1 Herbaspirillum sp. B65
GCTCTGCACTTCGCGTCCGGTTTTACAGATGCCGACCAGACCAGCGGTCACCGTGTCGATGATTCCGTTGGTGTTGCCGAAGGGGAAGGGATTGATAAACAGGTCACAGCCGGCAATGATGCGCATGTAGTCGTCATAGTTCTGATGGGGATAAACCGTTGCAGAACTTCCGAGAAACCGCGCCACCAGACGCTTGACTGCCGGATAGATCAGGCCCTGGGCCTGACCGATCAGCATATGGAAATGGACGGGAACACTGGACTGCTGCACGACGCGCGCGCACGTCTCCAGGAAGCCAGGATTGAGCTTCATGGTGGTGGCACACAACGCGATCTGCACGACCTCGGGATTCAAGCGAGGCTCGCTCACCTTCAGTTGTTCTGGCAAGGCACCCGAAGCCCTATAAGGCATACCATCGCTGGGTAACTTGAGCAGTTTCTCGCTAAAGCAGCTCTCATCACCCACATAGTCCTCCTCCACCACAACGTAATCCACGGCATGTGCATGAGTCGTCGCAGGATGTCCCAATGCCATGGCCTGAATCGGGGCCACGCGGAGATTGGATAACCACATCGTCAGGGGGAACATCCCTACGCTAGGCATGTACATGATCTGTGCATTGCGCGTACTTGATTCTTGCTGGATCAGTCGCAGTTGCTCAATCATCGACTGTGTTTGATCGATGGCGATAAATTCATCGAAAACCTGCTTGGTAACATCATCCACACAACCTTCATAAGCCATCCCGACAACATGGAAATGTTGACGTGCTTCCTCAATCGTCTTGGAATGCGTCCGGTAAATCGAATGCGCCTTTGAAAACCATTCCAGGACGACCAGCAACACTGGCTTTCCTGCTGCGCGCTTCTTGCTACGTTTTTCCTCAAAACGCTATCCAGAAGAACTTGCTCAGAGAGCTTGCGACGGATCAGAACATTGATGGGACGCTTGATGTCGTGTTTATCTG
>NZ_BADI01000317.1:0-1560 GCF_000333555.1 Herbaspirillum sp. B65
CGCCACGCTTGACATCAACAGCCAGTTCGGCGGCAGCATCCTGGCTATCCATGCCAGCCTGACCAATAACCAGAACATCGAAGGCGGCGTGTTCGTCAACAGCTTGACTCAAAAGGGCGAGCTGCATCTGCAACCCTTCACCGGCAACCTGGCTGCCGTGGCGCCGGTTCCCGAGCCCGAAGAGTACGTGCTGATGCTGGCCGGCCTGGCGCTGGTGGTGGGCGTGGCGACCTTGCGCCGCCGCCGCATCGCGCTGCCGGGCGCCCTGGCTGTCTGATACGGTCAACCGCCGCGCCAGCCATTGCGGAAATGCCGTCCAGTGACATGCTGGACGGCATTTTTTTCAAGAGGGGAAGCTGTGGCGAACTCAGAGCGGCTCGTGACGCATATAGACTTCGGTGCGCCCGGACAGGTTCTTGGCCAATTCCTGCAGGAAGCTTTGGGTCGGAGCGGGCTTGTCAAAGCCGGTCATCATCAGCGCGGCCGCCAGACCCAGGGGCAGCAACAGATGGCGCAGGGGCGGTGCCGACTCGCGTAACGACAAGCCGAAAGCCCAGGCTGCGCCGGCACCGACCAGCAGTCCGAGCAAGACCTCGGACTCCGAGTGAACCTTGATCATCAGACGTGACGTGCCTACCGCTGTTACTACCAGCGCAGTCAAGGCCAGCACCAGCAGCCGGCGGCCGCGGCTGCATTGCTGGGTCAGCAGCAGGGCCAGCGAGAGATAGAGTGCGCTGGAGGAGGCCGTATGACCACTGAAGCCGGTGAAGTTCAGCATGGGCAGGCTGATATCCCAACCCATGAACAAGAGCTTGCTGATCACCACGATCAGCATTGCCATGCCGAAGGCGGCAAGCCAGGCGAACATGGGGCGCCACATGCGGTTGATGGCCAGCCAGAGTGCCAGGATGCAAGCGCCGGGAATAGTGATGGTGCTGTCGCCGAGGAAGGTGATCGTATGCCAGTTCATGAAGGACTTTGAAGTATGCGGGTGTTGCCGGGGAAATATTAGCGGCTTGTGGGGGACGCGGAAAGCGCTGGGACTCTTGCTCAAGGATAAACGTTCAGTTTTTGTTGCATCGCGATATAAATAGTTTATGAGTCGGAGAGCATTTGTTGCGAAAATGGTAATTTTCCGTTTTTCCTACAAAGCCTTGCTGGATTGTCTGATTGTCCCGTTTATAGGGGCATGTATCCTTGTCGCCTGGTTTTCTGCGTGGCAATTTTCCACATAAATTTTTGCCTAAATTTCAAAAATGATGCATGATTACTTCTAATTTTTTCTGTGTTGCAGCGCAGCAATTCAGTCGCAAAATATTGCCATTGTTTTAAAAAGTAAAATGAAAAAGAAAGGGCGCTGATTCGTGAAGTCACGGCAGTTTCGCAATAACAGCAAGCGCAGGACTCGCGTGCGCATGTGCGCTCTGTTGGTGTCCATGACTTGCCCTTTCGCTTATGCGGCAGACCCCGGTCAGGTGGTGGTCCCGTATGTGCAGTACACGTATTTGCATGAGGATAATCTGTTGCGTTTGAGTGGCCCCGATGCGCACAGACGGCCTC
>NZ_BADI01000316.1:0-1476 GCF_000333555.1 Herbaspirillum sp. B65
GATATGATAGGGTGATGGCCGTTACTTCGAATCGGTGTTGCGCTGAGGCCAAGCACATAATGCGAGTTGGCTTGTCTCAAAACACTTTCGAAAGTTTGAGCGGATAAATGGTGAGCTTCATCGATGATGATCTGCCCATATTGACCGAGTAATTCTTGCAGATCTTCGCGACGTGCCAAGCTTTGGATAACCGCAATGTCTAGCAATCCGGTTGCTTTCTTCTTACCCGCACCGATCAAACCGATTTTTTGTTCATCGAGCAGGACAAAAGTTCCAAGGCGCTCTTGCCATTGCCGCATGAGATCCGCACGATGAACGATCACCAGTGTGCTGACCTGCCTGCGTGCGATGATCGCTGCTGCAGTTACTGTTTTTCCGAATGCCGTCGGTGCTATCAACATTCCAAAATCATGGGGCAGAATAGCCTCCAATGCTTCCTGCTGATCTGGCCGTAGCACACCTTGAAATGAAGCCTTCAAGACGGAGCCCTTAGAGCGCACATCTTCCAGTCGCAAGTCGATTTTGTTAGCAGTAAGTAGTGCTCTGACATCGCCCAGGCAGCCGCGTGGTAACGCCATGTGCTTTGGATGATTTTCCGCACGACCGATGACACGCGGTTTGTCCCATGTCGACATACGCATTGCCTGCGCTTTGTAAAAATCTGGATTCGGGAAGGCGGCTAAGCGGACTAAGCGATTCATCAGTGATTGCGGTAGCCCGGCTTTTTCGATGAATATCTGGCCAGCAATCGTGGCTATTACGGCTTTTGGCATAGTGCCCGTAAGCTTGATATTCGGCTTGGCAGGTGCTATCCATGGTGTGTCCGCGTTTTCGTCGTCCACTTCGAAATAGGCGATATCCAACGGATGTCGGTCTCCGACCAATTTGTGAAGGATCGTATCAATATATGCTTGCGGCAGCGGCTTGATACTTTCTAAGAATCCCCATTGATCGGGCAATGGCTGTAAGTTTCCATCAACAAAAACGCTACGGCCAAGGTCGCGAGGATGCTTTTGCAATGGTAGCGCGATCAGATTGCCAAAGCCGCCCTTTGGCAGGGTGTCCTGATTGGGAAATAGTCGGTCATACGATTCCAACTTCAGTTGTCGAGTACGAGCACAGGTTGCACTGATCAATGCGGTGCCGAGTCGCCTAGCATCTCGCGCTGGAGTCGGATTCGCAAAAAATACCCACAAATGAGCCCCCTCGCCAGATCGCGAAATTTCGAGCGCTGCCGGCAAGTTGTTTTCTATGCAGGTTTGCAATACTGCTTTGGCGTCTTCGCGCCAATCTGCGTCATCGAAATCGATAGCCAGAAAATGACAGCGATCATCAGAAAGCAGAGGGTAAACGCCGGCAGTAATTTTCCCTTTGAGGTGGCTGGAAATGACCTCGTTGGTTACCGGTGCGAAGAGGCTTTTCAAGCGTTCGCTGCATTTGATGACCGGTTTTTGGCAGACGCCAGACGCCATTCGT
>NZ_BADI01000315.1:0-6509 GCF_000333555.1 Herbaspirillum sp. B65
TTGGAGAGTCCGGAGTTTTTTTTTCGGGATTTATGCATCTCCATGAGAAACCGCAATTGCAAGTCAGTAGTAAAGGACGCATCCTTTGTAAATAGCGTAAACATTGCGGGCAGCAATCAATGAGCGGGCAATGATGTTCCTCGCATGCGCATACAAACTGGAAATCCCAAGTTAAACGACAGTAGCCGTACTCGTGCAAACATTGGCCGCATATTTGTGGCCGTAGCGGGCGGATCAAGTAAGGCTTGGTGATTTTGATCGAGCCTAATGAATTCACTGAAGTCCCATCTACAAATCGCCGTCTCCACATGGTTTGCTCTATGTGTGCAAGCGGAATACCGAAAGTGCGCGCGATTGCAAAGCAATCTTCGAACTTAAAGTGGTTCAGCTTATCGCGTCCAAGTTCTTGATATAGCCAATGAATCCCTTGAACCTCATTTGCGTTTGCCATTCGAAGAACAAAGCCCATGAGAGATTCACCATCTCTCATGGTGCTCTGGAATGGCATGGGAAGAATTTCATTCCATGCCAAAGATGTTCTCCTGTTGCGGATTGTTTCCGAACACGCTTGCATATCCTATTTTTAAGCTATCAGCATCAATAGCTGTTTTTCCTGAGCTCATCCCGGCATAAGTGCTTGCAATGAGAAGCTGCTTCAGAGTTCGTGGAACACCGTTTGTTGCTTTATGAAGTTTTCTTGCGAAGGTGGTGATAGGCTTGAGGTCGAATTCAGTGACGTCTTGGGAAATTTTCAAGAGTAGACCTTTCCAGCTTTCGTCGTTCTGAAATTCGGACAGCGAAAAGCTGGCAGGAGCTCTTGAGGCAAGTTGATCATTACTTGCAGACAAAGGAACGAATTCCCTTGTCCCCATCATCATGATGACAACTCCAGATGCATCCCTAAGCTCCTTGAGCCAGTCTGTAATAGCTGCTGCGGAGAGGGTTCTTTTTCCTCGGGAAATATGCTGCGATTCATCAATGAAGACAGCGATAACGCTCCGCTCCCTTAGAGTTCTCGCTAGTAGAGAGCTCTGCTCTGAAATTGTGGATGTGCGCACAATTGTTTGATAACCGAGCTGCTTCATCAGATTTGAAATGAGCTGGCCTATATTTGTATTAGCTCCGGCAGCGATGCTTAGACAAACCGCACCTTCTGGTACTGCATCGTCCTCCGCAATTTTTTGCTGGACAAGTTTTATTAGTGAGGTCTTACCGCATCCGGAAGGTGCAATGACCACTCCACCATAACAAATATCAGATAACTGATTGAGATGTATGAGGTCGATAATTCCGTCATATGCCTGCTTAAACTGGTGGTGCATAACAATGATTGCATTTATCTGTCTTGCGGCCTTAATAATCTTTATTTTGTTCATTTTTATGGCCTTTAATCCAGAGAGAAACTTGAGAACGTCGGAATCTCTTTTTCGGTATATGCCGATATTGCCCCTTCATTTACTAGTCGCTCGGCAGGTGGGACGGCTAGACTGATGGGGTCTCTAGTTGAAAGCAGCGTTTGAGATGAGGTGAGAGCACCAAATTGTTGTGCGGATCTAACGTTCTTCTTGCCAGTATTTCCTTTTAAGAAATCGTTATACATATCGATGATTTCGAGCTTACCTTTCACAAGTGTTTCCACCGCATTGTTCTTCTTAAGCTCAGATTTTTTCAACTGCCGAATGGCTCTGTGCTGAATTATAGAAAGGCCTTGAGTGTATTCAGGGTTGCAGCTCGGAACCATTAGCCAGTCCTTGCTCCTCGGCTCCTGTACATAGACGTAACTTAGGTCCTCGGGTTGATACTTAACTGTCGTCTTGAAGGTGGTTCCAATGCGTCTTCTAAGTTGTTGGAGCTCAGTACTGTTGTAGTGCAAATATGCGCTTTCGATACCGGAATTACCTACCGTCAGATTTTTCGAAAGAGCGCTAATTAACTCTAGTTCCTGTGTCGACGAACAGAACTGTGGGGGGGGAAGCGTCTCAAAGCCCTCTTTGAATGTTTGATAGGGTTGAGCTAGCGTGTAGCTATTTGATTCAAAAGGCATTACATCGACGAATAATTTGAGCAGGCCGTGGCAAAGCTGGCTGAAAGTGATAGCAGCGGTCTTTCTTGGATCTGGAGGAAGGTAGTTATTTGCCGGCTTGTGAACTTTCCCTTGGGCCGGAAGGCTTTGGGTTATAACGCCAAGAGCGCGCTCGACTGACGGTTTAAGCCAAGGTTGGCGAACGGCGCAGTATTGGATATCCGTATTCAAGTGCAAAGCCGCGAGCTTGAACTGTGGGGAGTGAAACTCCAGGCCATTATCTACCACTGCCAGCTCGAATATCCCATGACCCATCCAAGTGTGAGTGAGACCCGATACTCCTTCTGTGTAGATCTGTTTTGGACTGATCGCAATTTTTAATGCATTTAATGTGGGGCCGAGACCGGTTCCCCAGAAACTCACGTAGAAGCCGATGACGTAGCCAGAGAAGGAGTCAATGACTATCGTAATGGTGGGGCGCCCCATCGGAAGTCCAGAGCGGTCGCAGACGACCACCAGATCTAATTGGGTGTGATCCACCTCTACACGTTCCAGTACGCGGCGAGCTTTTGGTCCACCCAATGAATAGCGCCATTTGTTACGCGCGTAAGAGGCGCCGAACCTTGCAGCGTCCTGGCGGTATTTGTCGACTTCATTGGCTATGCGTCGTACAGTTGATGTGCTGACTTGTATCGGATTCTCAGAAAGAGTGCTTAGTTGCCGATTCACTAGCAAAACAGATCGGCTGAGCGGATAGCGTTTAGTGGTGAAATATTCTGTTCGTAGAGTTTTTCTCACTATCTCTATTACGTACGAGGGAATGCGAGGATTGCGTTTACGTCTATAGTTCTTTGTAATAAGAGCCGTCGGATTCATTCCGGAATTCTTCAACTCTCGCCACCATGCCATCACCGACGATGCAGATGGAACGGGTTCTTGGCGCAACTCGGCAGTTCTTGTAATGCTATCTTTTATGAGCCTACGCTGACCCATTGTGATTCCCTGTTTCTGTGCTGCGTTGATGTACTGAATTTTTCGATCGAGCTCCAATCGCACCGTCTCAGGAAGACTGTCTAGACTGGAGATAAGCTTCGGAGTCTCTGCATCGTCGTTGGTATGTGACAGCGGGGTGGTTTCACCTCCTACGACTTTCATGCGTCCTCGAGAAATTTCTCTATGAAGAGTTGCTAAAGTCCATGTGAAAATTCGGCCATTCGTCGGATCTTCGAACTGGACTTCGTCATCATTTAGAACTCTTCGAAATTCCAGTAATTGCATGTCCCGGCGCAGAATTAAACCAATCGATAAAGTGTAGATAGCCATTCTGGTGTTCCTTTGGAATCCTGACGATAGTAGATTTTGTGATGGGTTTAGAAAGGTCAACGGATAGTCTTGCCCGTCCCACCATATGAAGGATGTCTCTTTCAGTTACTGCTGCTTCTTTAGTCAGCTCGTCGATTCGAAGCCCTTTCGGAAAAGTACTAAGGATTCTCAAACAGCGTTGTTTTGCTTGTTCATTGGGTGAGTAACGTGCAAAACGTAGTAGATAGCTAGCGTTGCTGACCTTAATTCCGTGATCGATTTCCTTTTCAGTCAGAACCAGGAATGGAGTTTCATGTTCTTCGAGTAGACGTTGTGCTTCAGCCAATTTGTGAAGGTGTTTTTGGAGGAATTTTCTGGGTTTCACTTCAATCACTACCTTCGTACCGTCTCTGAAAAGCAAATAGAAATCCGGCACATAAGTGAGTGATCTTTCATCCTCCACATATTCAAGGCGGAACGGCTGATGAATCACGCGTTTAATAGAGGGGAGAACCAAGGTCTGTTGGAGAAAGCGACGCTCTAGTTGCGACTCGTATTCGATGCCGTGATCTTGAATCCATGAGCACGCCAATATCCCAACCGACCTGTGGGGGGAACGATGGATAACTTTTCTTGCCGGCTTGATGGAGCCTTCGGCATTGAGTTCGTCGGGAAGGCTGCGATTATTTCTCGACATGATTTTCCCTTTCCTCATCGACGTGCCGAATTCTGAGTAGCGATTTAAGTTGACCTACATATGGAGAAGAATCGCGTCTATGTAGGTGAAGTGTTTTTTTGAAATTAGAAAGAAGAAAATTTCCCTGTAGAAGATCGGGCTTCAATTTCAATTTTTTCGCATTGCAAAAGATGCAGGGCGCTTCCCTCATTTGCTTGGGGAAGGCCTTACTTACTCTTGCTCCATCTTTGCTGGTATAGCCATGTTTCAGAAGTGGGGATGCTTTCTTGTTGATTTTTTGTGGCAAAAGAATTTCCTCCGCATGCTAGAAATCACTAGACGCAGTCAATTAATGTGATGATTGAAGTTAACTAGGCGTGCGTATTCCTTGAGCCTGAATAGCTTTGCAGTCGGAGATGCGGGAATGTCGCTTGACGGAGGAGGAGATGCTGGCGATACTGAAGGTTCTCAAGCTAGAGTGACGCCAGTCACTTCTTCCAACGTGCAGGCCTAGTGCCTGTGCGTTAGGAAGTAATCATAGAAATCCTTTTCTATTGGTTTAAACGGGCATGAGTTGTGTTCGTTGTTCAGTCATTTCAAGAATCGCCTGGATTGCTCTTATTTGTTTTGGTTGGAGCCAAATTAGGCGTTCTGCAAAATTCACGGCCAGATCAAGTTGTAATGGCGAGGCTCCTACTGCCAATGGCCCCAAGACGACCGTGGCACCTGCAAGCCGAATGATTTCCTTTGCTTCGCCGTCTGATAAGTCGAGATAAATCCGCAGCTTCTCAAAAAACTCTTTGTTCCTTGGCGGAGACTTTCGGGCCTTTTCCAGGGCTGAGAGATAGGTCGTGCTTACCCCTAGCTCAATTGCCAGCGTTTTCTGCATCACGTGACGAGATTCACGCAGCGCTTTAAGTTTGATTGAAAAAGGGCTCATTGCAGGGAAATTTATATTTCTTAGAAGAGTAAACCAGTCATTGCAAATTCGCAAAGAGGATTTGATAAAAAATCCTGTTAAATCAATTGGTTAAATTATTTAATGCTATGCCGCGCAAATGATTTTCTATAGTTTTTGTAACTAAAGAAAAAGAAGGCGACTGTGATGGAAATTAGAATTTGACGGCAACCATTATGTGCCGGTGGGCGGTGAGAATTGCGGCTGCGGTAACGGTTGGATGAGCCGCTAAAATTGGTTAGCGCATCTTCCGATATTGAGGTGTAGAGGAATTTTTAGGCAGTGACTGTGGTGCTCAGAAGTAAGTCAGCATCAGTAACTCCTTACTACCAAGGATATTTCGAATGATATTTGGTGGGAGTCTACGAATATCATGGACGGCGGTCCTTTGCGCTTTTCCAAGACGAGCTAAACCCAAATATTCTTTCTCTCTGAGTCGATGCTCAGGGCCAGATTTCGAACATTTACCCAGATAGATTCTGGTCGATCCATTTCTCTTGCAGCCTCTTCTGCTGCCATTACTACCAAAGGAATAGGGGCCTCATCGAGGAAATGAATGATGTTCGATAGATAAAGCGCAGGTATCGTACCTGTTTTTAATATTTCACAAAGAGTGTTAGGGTCGATATCGTTCTTATAGCTAACGCTAGCATTTTTTGCTGCCATTTCCAGACCGCGTTTTCGAGTTCTTGGTTGAACTGTCGGTAAGTCGAGCACTAGCCCGACCACTGCCATTATTTGGCAAAGAGTCTGGTAGCTGATGTCTTGTAATTGGCCACTTTCAAGATCATGGATATCAGAGATCGGTACCGAAGTAAGGCTGGCCAACTGCTGTTCAGTTAAATAAAGTGCTCGCCGACGTGCTGCAATTATCGGACCTATTTGATAGAGCCACATTTTCTTTATCCGGTGAATATCAGAAATCTTTATTTCGGTTATTTTGCTCTACACAGATGGGAACTGGTTGCGCCACTGGGGTGGTCAAGCAGTTTTTCAAGGTCGAGCCAGAAATCGTCTGCTGACGAAGTCGACTGATATTTGTTTTGGCGGCTCACGTTATTTCCTTAGAATTACCAGGTCTGCGAGAGATGGATATGGCGTAGTGCTTTTCTACAAGTCTCAGCTAGCACACTGATAGCCTCTTCCTTATAAGTGCATAGTTGCGTGTTGCGCCAGTTTTCATGCTTGTCGAAAACTAAGACTTTGTTGATCAACTTCTATCTTATATCCCATGGCCTTATATCCACGCTGCCGTTTCTCCCACATTCGATAGAGTTGTGGATGGTCTAATTCAGCATAATCGTGAATCAAGATATCAGTCTTGTCTGCATGATCACGATGTAAGCGGCCCGCATACTGTTGTAGAGTTCCCGCCCAGGAGATGGGAAGCGTCAATATCAAGGTGTCAAGAGGAGCGTGGTCAAATCCTTCGCCGACCAACTGGGCGCTGGCCAGCAATAGGTGGGGTGTATTCGTAGGGAGTTTCGCCAACGCATTGATGACACTTTTTCGCTCCTTTGCTTTCATGCGACCATGGAGCATAAAGCAGG
>NZ_BADI01000314.1:0-17360 GCF_000333555.1 Herbaspirillum sp. B65
GTCAGCACGCCAGGGCAAAAGGTGGTAAAGTGTCAGGAAAGAAGATGATGCCAGGCGGGAAAAGCGGAACATAATCAGAGCCAGGATGAAGACCAGGCATTATAGGGGATAGCAAGTCGCCACCGGGCTACGGGCATAGAACGCTGATAGCAGGACATCCGGGCGTCACGTTGCCGTGCAACAATAGCGACTTGATGAGCTCCCGATGCCGCATGATGCGCAGGACTGCTTCCCCCTGTTGTCAAAGCTCAGATGTCAGAGTTCTGATATCAAAACTTGTGCAAGTCGTCCCGCCCCAGGCTTGCACCCGGCCCATCCGTGGAGTTACGCTGCGTCACACACTACTGTGAATTAACCCGCAAGTCATTGTCGCGTACCCGCAGCCCTTGCGCGCGGCGATCCCGGCTTCCCCCTTCTGCGGATTTGACGAAAGAAAAAGATCACCATGTCATCCCGTTCCAAGCCTGATTCCGGCGTGCTCCGGCCATCGCGGTCGGACCACTGGCGCCTGCTGCGCGAATTGCTCGACCCGATTGCCCTCTATCGCCGCCGACCGGCACGACCCGACGATCCACCGCAGCAAGCGCTGATCGGCAAGGGCGTGCGCTTCGTGCAGCGCATCTTTCGCTTGCGGCTGATCGGCCTGGGGATCGGCTCAGGCCGCCGAGAAGGGGCGCGGGCTATGCCACTCCAGTCGCAATGGCTGGCCCACGTTTGGATAGTGTCGCAGCACCCGCGCCACTTCAGCCGAGGTCAGCGCGGGCCAGTCGGAAATGACCGGTTCCACGCCCATGCCGTGACTGATGACGCGGGTGAGGTGATGGGAGGCGGCGTCCATGTCGTCTTCTTCAGCAGTGGGCGGCTCAGAAATCGTATTGCAGCGATACCCGCACGGTGCGTGACGCACCCAGGTGTACATAGCCATCGCCCAGGTACTGGCCGGCATCCTTCCAGTAGCGCTTGTCGAAGAGGTTGTCGACGTTGGCGCGCAGGGTGGCGGTGTGGGCGTTGATGCGCATCCGGTAGCGCAGGCCGGCATTGAACACATGTACCGCCGGCAAGCTCACGCTGCCATCCCGGGTAGCCGGCTTGCTGCTGCTGTAGAGCCAGCTACCCAGCAGGTTCAGGCCTTCCACGCTTGGCACGGCATAGTCGGCATAGACGCTGCTGCGCAGGCGTGGCACGTTGACCACCTGCTGCTCATCGTAGGCGGCCGTGCCGGTATCGCTGGCACGGGCGCGCGTGGCGCTCACGCTGGCACCAACAGCCAGGCGCGGCGCGAGCTTGCCGCTGGCGCCCAGTTCGATCCCGGTATTGGTCTGGCGGCCTTGTTGGACGTAGGTAAAACCGGCGCTGCTATTGTCCGGCTGCTGGAATTCATAGGCCTTGCGGATGCGGAAGATGGCCGCCGTCAGCGCCAGTTCGGGCGAGACATCGTATTTGACGCCGGCTTCCAGTTGCCGTGCCACCGAAGGCGGCAGCGTGGTCGGGAAGTTGCTGACCCAGAACGGCGCCGAGCTGCCCAGCGTGAGGGTTTCGGCATAGCTGCCATAGAGCGACATGTTCTGCGCCGGCTTGTAGATCAGCGCCAGCTGCGGCAGGAACAGGTTGCGCGCGGTGTCGCGGGTCACGCTGCCATCGGCGCCAAAGGCCTGCTCGTTCAACCACACCTGGCGCCCGCCGGCGATGACTTGCCAGCGTTCTGAAAACTGCAGTCGGTCGCTCAGGAACAAGGCTTTCTGGCGGCTGTCCAGATTGCGATAAGCCGGGCCGGGAAGGATGGTAGCGGGCGCCAGCGCGGGCGTGCCGGTATAGATATTGCCACTGCCCACCAGCACGCTGATGCCATCGGACTTGTCCACCACCCGCCGCGACATCTCCAGTCCCACGGTCAATTCATGCTGCAGCCAGCCGGTGGCGAACTTGCCGATCATGACGGCCTGGGCATCGTCATTGCGGCGCTCATCATCGGGGACGCGATAGTCATACACATCGAAGTCGCCATTGGCGGCAAAGGTGGAAGAGGCGCCGCCACCGCTGCCATAGGGGAAGGCCAGGTAATCATCGATCACCGCCCGGCTGCGATCGGCCTGCACATAGCCGCGCCAGTTGGCGTTGAATTCGGTATCCAGTCGCAGACGATAGTTCAGCGAGCTGTCACGCACCGGCTGCGCCCAGGATTGCGGCGTCAGCATAGTCTTGGGTGAGACCCCCGAGGGCAGCGTGGTACCCCCAGCAGCTGGTAACCGGCCACCGAATGCTGGGCCCTTCTGCTGGTATTCGGCATCGAACTGCAGCAGGGTCTTGGACGACAGGGCCCAGGTCGCCGCGAGCGAGGCAAAGTCGCGCCAGCCATCACCATTGTTGACGTAGGAGTGAATATCTTCATGCGCCGCATTGAGGCGCAGGCCGAACTGCTGTTGCTCGCCAAAGAGCGTGCCCAGGTCGGTGGCCAGATAGCGCGAGCCATAGGAGTCGCTGCCCAGCGTGATGGAGCGCACATTGGCCGGACGTTTGGTGACGTAATTGACAATGCCGCCGGCGCTGCTCACGCCGGCCTGCAAGCCAGCCACACCCTTGAGGAATTCGACGCGTTCCTTGTTTTCCAGCGCAATGGTCTGCTCGCCTGCCACGCTCAAGCCATCGATGCGATAGGCGCTGGCCGGGTCCAGCGTTACGCCACGGATGCTGAAGTTTTCGTAGTAGCCCACCGGGGCGTAGTTCTCGTTGATGGAGGCATCGTTCTTGACCACGTCCGACAGCACGCGCGATTGCTGGTCGCGCATCTGCGCGCCGGTGACCACGGCGACCGAGGCGGGCGTGTCCAGCAGCGGTGCATCATCGAAGCCGGCCACGGCGGCCGAGCGCACCCGCACGCCTTCCTTGCCGGTACCGCTGGCGGTGACGTTGACCGTGGGCAGGGCCTCGCCCTTGTCATCGGGGGTGTCAGCGGCGCGGGCGGCGGCCGACAGGCCCAGCGAAGTGCCGGCCAGCGTCAGCATCAGCGTGGAGGCCAGGGGTGCAATGCGTTTCATCGTGGTTCTGATCGTGGAGAATAGAAAGCTGGGGCGTGCTCTGCACGCCCGGTGGTATGGATCGTGGTGGAAGCGTTTCAGCGATTGCGTGCAACGGCCACGGCATGGCCGAGCTCGGCTACCGACATCGCATAGAAGTAGCTGCGATTGTACTGCGTGATGGCGTAGAAGTTATTGGTGGCAATCCAGTACTCGGTAGGGCCGGTACCGTTTTGCAGGTCCACCAGGCCAAAGCGCATACCAGCCGGCAGTGGCGGAGTGTTGATACCTGCCGCGTGCAGTTCGTCGGCGCTGTACTTGGCTTCCAGGCCCTGGTTGAGCATGTTTTCCCATTGGCGGTTGTCGGCCGAGACGCTCACCGGGAAGGCCACCGGTTCGCCACGCTGCCAGCCGTGCACGGCCAGGTAGTGGGCTACGCTACCGATGGCATCCACCGGCGAATTGCGCAGGTCGATCTTGCCATCGCCATCGAAGTCCACCGCGTATTCACGGATGCTGCCGGGCATGAACTGCGGCCAGCCGATGGCGCCCGCATAGGAGCCGCGCAGCGACATCGGATCGATGCCGGCCTCGCGCGCCAGCAACAGGGTGTTTTCCAGTTCGCCGCGGAAGAAGGCCATGCGGGCCTCACGGTTGGGCGTGTTGGGATAATCGAAGGCCAACGTGGTCAGCACATCCATCACCCGGAAGTTGCCGGTGTTGCGCCCGTAAACCGTTTCCACGCCGATGATGCCGACGATGATTTCCATCGGTACCCCGTATTGGGCCTCGGCCCTGGCCAGCGCCACGCCATAGGTGTTCCAGAAATCGACCCCGGCATTGATGCGCACCGGCTCCACGAAGCGGGCGCGGTAGGCGGTCCAGTTCTTGGGCTTGTTGCTGGGTGCCGGCTTGATGAGCTGGATGGCGGTATCGACGTAGCGGGTCTGGGCGAAGAGCGCATTGAGATCGCTGCGCTGGAACTGGTTGCGCTCCACCATTTCATCGATGAAGCGGCCCACATCCTTCCACTCGTTGAAGTTGACGAACTCGCCCTGGTCGGCACTGGCGAGCTTCTTCTTGGCGGGCGGGCTGGCTTTCTTCTGCGTCGCCTTTTTCGGTGTTTTCTTCTCCGCTGCCTTGGCGGGCTTGCTCTCTTGCGCGTGCGCGGCCAGCGGCAGGGTGCACAGGCTGGCCAGCAACAGGGTGGCGGGCAGGGAAGTCAGGCGGAGCAGGGAGATGGGCATGAGCAGCAAGCGGGGAAGGGCGAGACAAGCCTGCAAGTATATCGCATCGACCGCCTCGCCCCGCGCTGGTGCATGAGCGGTGGCAAGCGTTGTACACGATGGACGACAGCGGATGTACACTAGCTCTACGAGACAACCCAGGCCGGCCCACTGGCTTTCCTGATAGCAATAAGATCAATAATGACCACCGCCATCTATACCCACGCCGATTGCCAGCGCCATGAAATGGGCGATTGGCACCCTGAGACGCCCGCTCGCCTGGAGGCGATCGAGGATCAATTGATCCTGAGCCGCATCGATCATTTCCTCGATCGCCGCGATGCGCCGCTGGTTGATCCGGCTGAACTGGAGCGCGTGCATACGGCCGCCGCCGTCGATTACGTGCGCGAGCATAGTCATGCCCTGAGCCTGTCGGGCGAGCATTACCATTCCATCGATGGCGATACCCTGCTCAACAAGCATAGCTGGCGCGCCGCCCTGCGCGCGGCGGGGGCGGCTGTAGCCGCCACCGACGCGGTGCTGGCCGGTGAACTCGACAACGCCTTCTGCGCCGTGCGCCCGCCCGGACACCACGCCACGCACGGCAAGGCCATGGGCTTTTGCCTGTTCAATAACGTGGCCGTGGCCGCGCGCCATGCCCTCGATGTGCATGGGCTGGAACGGGTGGCGGTGATCGACTTCGACGTCCATCACGGCAATGGCACCGAGGATATCTTCGCCCATGATCCGCGGGTGCTGATGGTGAGCTTCTTCCAGCATCCCTTCTACCCCTTCTCGGGCGATGCTCCCACCGAGTCGCACATCGTCAACGTACCGGTGCCCGCCTATTCGGACGGTAGCGCGGTACGCCAACTGGTAACCGAGAAGTGGTTGCCGGCGCTCCATGCGCACCAGCCGCAGATGATCTTCATCTCGGCCGGTTTCGACGCCCATCGCGAGGATGACATGGGCCAGTTGGGTCTGGTGGAAGCCGACTATGCCTGGATCACCCGGCAGATCATGAAGATCGCCGACCAGTACGCCCGGGGCCGCATCGTCAGTTGCCTGGAGGGCGGCTACAACCTGTCGGCGCTGGGGCGCAGCGTGGTGGCGCATCTGAAGGTGCTGGCTGATCTCGAATGACGAGATGGATAGTTAGTTTATCCACAGCCATTTCTAACGATCTGCATCAGAAAAACTTAGGTTTTCCCCAAGCCCCACGCCCATCTCAAACCTCATGGGCCTCAAAGGCTGCAATGATCGCATCGGCCACCGCTCGCACCCGTGCGGTGCGGTTCAGGTCGCTGTGCAGGACCAGCCACATGTCATACGGGGTGGCGCGCTGCGGCCAGATGCGCACCAGCCCGCTGGCCTTGTCACCCATGTGGGTCGGCAGTTCACCGATGCCCACCCCGGCTTGCAGGCAGTCATACATCACCAGTCCGGTACTGACTTCCATGGCCACGTTGGCATGGGTGATCGATTCGCCACTGATCTGTTCTGACTTCACCGGCGAGACGCTGCGCGGATAGATCACCACGTCATGTCCCTTCAGCCCGGTACCGGGCTCGGGCAGGCCACGTTTCTTCACATAGGACTTGGCGGCATAGATGCCCGTGTACAAGCGCTTGAGATGGCGCGCGATCAGGTCCGGCGCATCCGGGCGCACGGTGCGCACGGCGATGTCGGCTTCGCGCTTGGTCAGGTTGGTGAGCTGGGTCGAGGT
This sequence comes from Herbaspirillum sp. B65, assembly GCF_000333555.1. Taxonomy (NCBI): domain Bacteria; kingdom Pseudomonadati; phylum Pseudomonadota; class Betaproteobacteria; order Burkholderiales; family Oxalobacteraceae; genus Herbaspirillum; species Herbaspirillum sp. B65. The sequence goes on from NZ_BADI01000314.1 coordinate 5,967, forward strand.
CGAGAGCACGACCTTGATGTTGGGATGCTCCTGGCGCAGATGCTGCAACGCTGGCATCAGGAAGTAGCGCGCCGTGAGGTCGGTAGCGGCCAGCCTGACCACGCCGCACAGGCGTTCATCCAAGCCCTGCATCTGCCGCTGCAACTGCTCGGCGCCTTGCTCCATCTGGCTGGCGGCAGCGCCTGCCAGTTCCCCCGCTGGCGTAGGCACGTAGCCGCTGGGCGTGCGCAGGAACAGGCGCGCACCCAGCGATTTTTCCAGTGCGGCCAGGCGCCGGCCGACCGTGGCCTGGTCGATGCCCAGTTGCTCGGCCGCGCCGCGCAGCGTGCCCACCCGATAGATGGCGAGAAAAATGCGGGCATTGTCCCAGTCCACGATAGCTAGCTCCGGTAAATTAGGTGATGCAGATTTGCATCAGGGTGCCGATTCTATACCTATTTATTGCATCACACTCAGAGCCTAGAATCTGCCCCATCGTCGCCCGCCCCGGAGATCCCGGTCGCGGGTTTGTTGCTTTCTCTTGCGCCCACCGTGCAGAAAGAACCCAGTTCATGTCTTCCGCCCAATGTCCCGATGCCGCCGCCTTGGCGGCTCCTGTTACGCTTGCCTCCAGTGGCCAGCGCACCGGCATGTTGCCGTTGGTGGCGCTGGCCATCGGATTCGTCATGGCCATGCTGGATGTGACCGTGGTCAACGTTGGCCTCTCCAGCATTGCCAGCAGTCTCGATGCACCGCTGGCCACGCTGGTGTGGATCGTCGATGGCTATACCCTGACCTTTGCCGCCATGCTGCTGGTGGGTGGCGCCCTGGCCGATCGCTTCGGTGCGCGCCGACTGTACCTGACCGGGCTGTTGCTGTTCGTGCTGGCCTCATTGCTGTGCGGGGCGGCGCCCAACGGTCCCTTCCTGATCGCCGCGCGCCTGCTGCAAGGCTTGGGAGCAGCTTTCTTCATGCCCAGTTCGCTCAGCCTGCTCACCCACGTCTATGAAGACGATCGCGTGCGCGCCCGCATGTTGGGCGTGTGGTCGGCCACGGTTGGCTTGGCCGCAGCTGTTGGCCCGTTGGTGGGCGGCGTGTTGATCCACTGGCTGGGCTGGCGCAGCGTGTTCCTCATCAACGTGCCGGTCGGCCTGGTGGGTTTGCTGATGGCCCGCAAGCTGATCCCGCAGGTGGCCGGCCATGCCCGCGCCCTGCACCTGTTCAGTCACCTGGCTGGCGTGGTGATGCTGGCCGCGCTGTCCTTCGTGCTGATCCAGGGGCCGGTCTATGGCTGGATTTCACCGCGCATCCTGGTCGGGCTGGCGGTGGCGGTGCTGGCCGCGGTGGCCCTGGTGCGCCATGAACTGCGTGGCATCGCGCCGCTGTTGCCGCGTGCGCTGTTTGCCACGCCGCAGTTCGCGGCAGCCAATGGCATTGGTTTCCTGATCAACTTTGGCGTCTATGGCAACCTGTTCTACCTGGCCCTGTTCCTGCAGCAGGGGCGTGGTGCCGACGCCTTGCAGACCGGCTTGCAACTGGTGCCGATGATGGCGGTGATCTTCTTCGGCAACCTGATGTCGGGCCGCATGTCGGCCCACTGGGGACCGCGTGTGCCGCTGCTGCTGGGCTTGTCGGTGGGCGCTGCCTTTACTGCGGTGGCGATCAGCTTCCGCCCCGAGACGCCCTACTGGATCTTGGCCTTGGTCTGCGCTGCCGCCAACCTGGGCGTGAGCACCGCCATTCCAGCCATGACCACGGTGGTCATGCAGGTGGCCGGCAAGGCCCATGCCAATAGCGCCGCCGCGGCACTGAACGCCAATCGCCAGATCGGTGCCTTGGTGGGGGTGGCCTTGATGGGGGCCATCCTGCATAGCGTGCAGGCGTGGAGCCTGCGCAATGGGCTGGCTTTTGGCGTCATGGCGGCGGGCTACGGCACGGCGCTGTGGCTGGTATGGCGCTTCGTCGGTGTTGTCAAGGAGCAATGGGTGACGCGGCGCGCCTGAAGCCTAGGGCCTGTTCACATTCAATCATCTCGCAGATTGAATGTGAACAGGCCCTAGTGTTGTTGCGCATCCAACGGCCTGCCCCGACTTGTGCGTGGCAGGCCGTTTTATTGGGGATTTGTTAGGGATTGGCGGGGCAGGGCCGTAAAATAGCGCCTTCAACGAAATACGCACCAGAAAGAAGCCCCGCATGTCCATCCAATGGTTCCCCGGTCACATGAACTCTGCCCGCCGCAAGGCGGCCGAGAGCATGGAAAAAGTCGATATGGTCATCGAAGTGGTCGATGCCCGTCTGCCCCAGGCCAGCTGCAATCCTATGATCGAGCAACTGCGCAATGCGCGCCAGCGCCCCTGCCTGAAGATCCTCAACAAGACCGACATGGCCGACCCGGTGGCCACGCAAGCCTGGATCGACTACTACAACAGCCAGAAGGGCGTGACTGCCGTGGCGCTGTCCTGCAAGAAGCCCTCGGACGTGGCGCGCGTGCCCAAGCTGGCCATGCAGGTGGCGCCGCATCGCGGCACGGCACTGAAGCCCTTGCGCATGATGATCATGGGCATCCCCAACGTGGGCAAGTCCACGCTGATGAATGCACTGCTGAAAAAACGCGTGGCCGCCGTGGGTGATGAGCCGGCCGTGACCAAGACCCAGCAGCGTCTCTACCTGGGCAACAACATGGTGCTCACCGATACCCCCGGTATGTTGTGGCCCAAGATCGAGCATCCCAGCGATGGCCTGATGCTGGCGGCCAGTCACGCAGTGGGCAGCAATGCGCTGATCGAAGAAGAAGTGGCCACCTTCCTGGCCGACCTGTTGCTGCAGCGTTATCCGCAGTTGCTCAAGGCGCGCTATGGCTTCAACACGGAAGGCATGGATGGCGTGGCCGTGGTGGAGGGTGTGGCGGCCAAGCGTGGCTTCCGTCTGAAGGGCGGGGACTATGATTTCGAGAAGGCCTCGCATACCTTCTTGCAGGATTACCGCAGCGGCGCACTGGGCCGTATTTCGCTGGAAACGCCGCAGTCGCGCGCTGAACTGCTGGCGAACTATCGCTCCACCGACAATCCCGATGCGTTGCCGGCCGAGGATGAAGAAGACGAGGATGAAGACTTCGACTGGCGAGACGCGCCGGATCATCGTGGGCGCAAGGACTAAGTTTTCCTCTCTCGAAAACTTAGAAACCGGCGTAGAAAAACTAAGTTTCCGGTCTTCGGCTCCATGCAAAAAGGCCAGCTCGATTGAGCTGGCCTTTTCGCTGATACAGGGGTAGTTACGCGTTGCGGATTACCAGGAGGTGATCACGGAACCCTTGTACTTTTCCAGCACGAACTTCTTCACTTCCGGGCTGTGATAAGCCTTGACCAGCTTGGCCACCCAGGGCTTGTCCTTGTCGGCGATGCGCACGGCGATCACGTTGGCGTAGGGGCCGGTGGAGGCTTCCACGGCGATCGCATCCTTGGTCGGCGACAGGCCGGCCGATTCAGCGTAGTTGCCGTTGATGACGGCGGCATCGAAGTCATCCAGCGAGCGCGGCAGTTGGGCTGCGTCCAGTTCGACGATCTTGATCTTCTTGGGGTTCTCGACGATATCCAGCGGGGTCGCCTTCAGGCCGGCATCGGCCTTGAGCTTGATCACGCCCTTGGCTTGCAGCACCAGCAGGGCACGGCCACCGTTGGTCGGATCATTGGGCACGCCTACGCGCGCACCCGGCTTCAAGTCGTTGAGCGACTTGATCTTCTTGGAGTACACGCCCATCGGGAAGGTGATGGTGCTGCCGACGCTGACGAACTTGTAGCCACGGTCCTTGATCTGCGCATCCAGGTAGGGCTGGTGCTGGTAGGAGTTGGCGTCCAGGTCGCCGGCGGCCAGGGCGGCGTTGGGCTGGATGTAGTCGGTGAACTCGATGATCTTCATCTGCACGCCATCTTTCTCGAGCAGCTTCTTGACCTGTTCCATGATCTCGGCGTGGGGACCGGCGGTCACGCCCATCTTGATCTGGTCTTCGGCCATGGCGGGGGCACAGACCAGGCCGGCGGCCAGGCCCAGGCCCAGGCCTGCGATGAATTGAATCAATTGACGACGCTTCATGACTTTCCTTTCAAGCTGTGAGGTGGGCAGCGGGTAGCTGCCGTTTTTGTATGAATTGTTGTGTTCAGCGGTGGCTGAGCTTGCGCACCAGCAGGTCTCCCAGGGATTGCACCAACTGGACGAACACGATCAGGATCAGCACCACGGCCAGCATCACTTCCGGCAGGAAACGCTGATAACCATAGCGGATGCCCAGGTCGCCCAGGCCGCCGCCGCCGATGGCGCCGGCCATGGCCGAATAGCCAACCAGGCTGACGAAGGTGATCGTGAGACCGGCGACGATACCAGCAAATGCCTCGGGCACCAAGACCTTGTAGATGATCTGCCAGGTGGTCGCACCCATGGCTTGCGCCGCTTCCACCAGGCCGTGATCGACTTCGCGCAAGGCGGTCTCGACCAGGCGTGCGATGAAGGGCGCGGCAGCAATGGTCAGCGGCACGATGGCTGCAGCCGTACCAATGGAGGTGCCGACGAAGAAGCGCGTCATCGGGATCACCGCCACCAGCAGGATAATGAAGGGGGTGGAGCGCACCGCATTGACCAGCAGGCCGGCCACGCGGTTGAACGCCACGTTGGGTAGCACGCCCTTGGATTCGGTGATGTGCAGGGCGATGCCCAGCGGAATGCCGAGCAGTGAGCCGACCACGCCCGAGATCACCACCATCATCAGCGTCTCACCGAAGGAGCTGACGAACAGATCGATCAGTTCAGATGACATGGTTGAGCTCCTCGACGACCACGCCCTGCTCGCGCAGGTATTGCATGGCCTGGTTGATGTTGTCTTGCGTGCCGTTGGCGAGGATCGCCAGCGAGCCGAAGGCCTGGCCCTGGATCTCGTCGATCTGGCCGTGCAGGATATTGAAGTTCAGGTTGAAGCGGCGCACCGCTTCCGACAGGTGCGGCTGGTCTACGTCATTGCCGGTGAAGGCAAAGCGGAACAGGTGGTCGGTCCCCTGGCCGCCGTCGGCACGCGCCAGACGCTCGCGCAGGCGCGCCAGCACGCCCTTGGGCAGTTCGTGGGCGATGACGTCGCCGATCAGGGCGCGGGTGACTTCATGGCGCGGCTGGCGGAACACGTCCAGCACTTCGCCCTGTTCGATCACCTGGCCGGCTTCCATCACCGCCACGCGGTCGCAGATCTGCTTGATGACTTCCATCTGGTGCGTGATCAGGACAATAGTCAGGCCCAGTTCCTGGTTGATCTTGCGCAGCAGTCCGAGGATGGAGCGGGTGGTTTCCGGGTCCAGCGCCGAGGTGGCTTCGTCCGAGAGCAAGACCTTGGGATCGTTGGCCAGTGCGCGGGCGATGCCCACGCGCTGCTTCTGGCCACCAGAGATCTGGGCCGGATAACGGTCGCGCAGGGCGGTCAGGCCGACCAGTTCCAGGAGCGGTTCGACCTTGGCTGCGATCTGGGCCTTGCTCTTGCCAGCCAGTTCCAGCGGCAGGGCAATGTTGTCGTAGACGCTGCGCGAGGACAGCAGGTTGAAGTGCTGGAAGATCATGCCGATGCCACGGCGCGCTTCACGCAATTGCGAGGCCGACAGCGAGGTCAGATCCTGGCCGTCCAGGACGATGCGCCCGGAAGTGGGACGGTTGAGCAGGTTCAGGGTGCGTACCAGCGTGCTCTTGCCGGCGCCGCTGCGGCCGATGATGCCGAAGATCTCGCCCTTGCGAATCGACAAATCGACATGGCGCACCGCTTCGACATTGCCGAATCGCTGGGTGACAGCTTGTATTTCGATCATGGTGGGAACAGAAATGGCAGCGGGCCCTGACGCCGGTGTGCCTGTGCAGCCCCTCCTGAGAGACGCCGCGGGCGGTACCGGACCACAGGTCTCCACTGCCATCAGTATTTTTATAAGAAGGCGCTATTTTAAGGCGGCCCGGTTATATGGGGAAAATAATTTTTCAATTATGCATATAACCATCGCGTCTTAGCATCCGGCGGGAAGCCGCCTGTGGACTGGATTTTGCGCAGGCCGAGGAGGTCGGTGCAGCAGTGGAGTCCTGGGGTGAGCGGCGCTGGAACCCGAATACGGTCAATGGCTGTGCTGCTGACTGCTCACCTGCGCTATTGCCGCTTCATTCATGCGGTTTCGATTACTGCTTGCCAATAAAAAAGCGGCGCACACTATTGATGACATTGGTTGCAATAAAACTACAGAAAATTCTTATAAAAGCTATCAATTCAAATTTTGATTCGATTGAGAAAATAAAGACGGTTTAGATTTGCGATGACTTCTTGATGTTTCTTTTCGGAAGCCTGGGTGGTGCCTGCGCGCCATGGCGACCACCACCCGTCAATCAACAGCAATCAAACCACTACGGAGTACTCTATGAAAAAGTCCATCCTGGCCCTGGCCGTGCTGGGTGCCTTCGGCGGCGCGGCGCACGCGCAAAGCAACATCACCATCTACGGCGCGGTCGATGCCAGCCTGTCCTACACCAACAAGATCGGGATTTCTGGCAAGGACGCCCACGGCAATGATATCGCCGGCAAGGATACCGGCGGCCTGATGGCGCTCGATTCTGGCCTGATCAAGGGTTCGCGCCTGGGTATCAAGGGGGTTGAAGACCTGGGTGGTGGCCTGAAGGCCGTCTTCACTATCGAGAACGGCTTCACCGTCGATAATGGCGACGCGGCCCAGAAGGGCGTGCTGTGGGGGCGTCAGGCCACCGTGGGCCTGTCGGGCAACTTCGGTACGGTGCTGGCCGGTCGTCAGACCGATATCCTCGCTGATATCGGCGGCATCACTTCGCCCGGCGACTTCGGTGGTGTGGTCAGCCGTGTTCACTCGCTGAATCTGGATCGTACCAATGGCGAGCGCGTCAACAATTCCATCCGCTACAACACCCCGGACTTCAACGGCTTCACCGGCAGCATCATCTATGGCTTCGGTGAGCAGGCCGGCCAGACCGGTGCCGGCCAGTCCTTCGGCCTGGGTGGTATGTACGCCAACGGTCCTTTAAACATCGGCCTGGGTTACTTCCAGAGCAAGATGGGCTCGGCCTCCAGCGACGTCAATGGTTCCGCCGCCTGCAATGGCGCAGTGGAGGGCAAGGACAAGGCGGGCGATACCTGCCTGAAGACCTGGACGCTGGCTGCGGCCTACCAGTTTGGCCCGGCCAAGGTTTACGGTTCCTACTCGCGCGTGACGCTGCCGCTGGCGAAGGTGCCATCGGAAATCGCCTTCAATCCGAAGAGCAACTACAGCTTTGCGTCGCTGGCGCGGCCTAAGGGTCGTGGCGCAATGCCCCTCTATTCGATGTCCGACAGCGACGACTTCGTCATTGGCGGCGCCAACAACAAGTCCAGCAGCACGCTGGATATCGGTGTTAACTACCGGCTTTCGCCAGCTCTGTCGCTGATCAGCAGCCTGCAGTACACCCGTGCCAAGTTTGCCCGCAGCGCGGATGGTCGCCTGCTGCAAATCAACCTGGGCGCCAAGTACGACCTGTCCAAGCGCACCACCACCTATGCCGTTCTGCGTAACCTGCGTTCCTCCGACATGTACAGCGTCGGCCTGGGCAAGGACCGTGAGCCTGGCCTGGATCGCAGCCAGACCAGCATCAGCGCCGGCCTGATCCACAGCTTCTAATATCTGGCACTGCATCGGGCTCCTGGGCCCGATGTTTGACCCGCATCCCACAAGGGGTGCGGGTTTTTTTATGCATTCGCAAATGCAAGCCTGCACGCCTGGCGACATACAAGAGCAGTCATGCGCAGTAGCAGGCAACAAAAAACCCGCATCGTCGCCGATGCGGGTTTTTTTCTCGCAGCACAGGCCATGTCATCCATGGCCCGCGGCAGGAGGCCTATTACATCATGCCGTCCATACCGCCCATGCCGCCCATACCACCCATGCCGCCAGGCATACCGGCCGGCTTGTCTTCTGCCACTTCGGCCACCAGGGCGTCGGTGGTCAGGATCAGGCTGGCCACGGAGGCAGCGTTTTGCAGAGCCGAACGGGTCACCTTGGCCGGATCCAGCACGCCCAGTTCCACCAGGTCACCGTAGGTGCCGTTGGAGGCGTTGTAGCCGAAGTTGCCCGAACCTTCCAGCACCTTGTTGACCACCACCGACGGCTCATCGCCGGCGTTGAAGACGATCTGGCGCAGCGGCTCTTCGATGGCGCGCAGCACGATCTTGATACCGGCTTCCTGATCGGCGTTGTCGCCCTTCAGATCCTTGACGTTGGCGCGAGCGCGCAGCAGGGCCACGCCACCGCCAGGCACGACGCCTTCTTCAACCGCAGCGCGGGTAGCGTGCAGGGCGTCTTCGACGCGGGCCTTCTTTTCCTTCATTTCGACTTCGGTAGCGGCGCCAACCTTGATCAGTGCAACACCGCCGGCCAGCTTGGCCACGCGCTCTTGCAGCTTTTCACGGTCGTAGTCGGAGGTGGCTTCGCCGATCTGGGTACGGATCATCGCCACGCGCGCTTCGATGCCAGCGGCTTCGCCGTTGCCGTCGATGATGGTGGTGTTTTCCTTGCCGATTTCAACGCGCTTGGCTTGGCCCAGTTCAGCCAGGGTAGCCTTTTCCAGAGTCAGGCCGACTTCTTCGGCGATCACTTGGCCGCCGGTCAGGATGGCGATGTCTTCCAGCATGGCCTTGCGGCGGTCGCCGAAGCCAGGCGCCTTGACGGCAGCAGTCTTCAGGATGCCACGGATGTTGTTGACCACCAGAGTGGCCAGGGCTTCGCCTTCGACGTCTTCAGCCACGATCAGCAGCGGACGGCCAGCCTTGGCGACTTGTTCCAGCACCGGCAGCAGATCACGGATGTTGGAGATCTTCTTGTCGAACAGCAGGATGAAGGGATTGTCCAGAGCGACGATCTGCTTCTCTTGGTTGTTGATGAAGTACGGCGACAGGTAGCCGCGGTCGAATTGCATACCTTCGACGATGTCCAGCTCGTTTTCCAGCGACTTGCCGTCTTCCACGGTGATGACGCCTTCCTTGCCGACCTTTTCCATGGCCTTGGCGATGATGTCGCCGATGTCCGCGTCGGAGTTGGCCGAGATCGAGCCGACTTGAGCGATTTCCTTGGAGGTGGTGGTGGGCTTGGCCAGGTTCTTCACTTCGCCGACGATGGCGGTGACGGCCTTGTCGATACCGCGCTTCAGGTCGGTCGGGTTGAAGCCGGCGGCGACGTACTTGAAGCCTTCGCGCACGATGGCTTGGGCCAGCACGGTAGCGGTGGTGGTACCGTCACCGGCGTTGTCGGAGGTCTTGGAAGCGACTTCCTTGACCAGCTGGGCACCCATGTTTTCCAGCTTGTCCTTCAGTTCGATTTCCTTGGCGACGGAAACGCCGTCCTTGGTCACGGTCGGGGCGCCGAAGCTGCGCTCCAGCACGACGTTGCGACCCTTGGGGCCCAGGGTGACCTTGACTGCGTTAGCCAGGATGTTGACGCCGTTGACGACTTTGGCGCGTGCTTCATCGCCGAAAATAACTTGCTTTGCTGCCATGTTGGATTCTCCAGAAATTCGGTTCAGTTCATATAGCCTGGCGCACGACTGAAGTTTCAGGGGCGCCGGCTGCTGTCTTGCTGCCGCAGGCCTTCACGTTTTCTCTATCTATATAGAAGCAAAAGGAAGGCCGGATGCCGAATTACTTCTCGACGACGGCGAACAGGTCTTCTTCGCGCATGACCAGCAGTTCCTGGCCATCGATCTTCACGGCCTGGCCGGAGTACTTGCCGAACAGGACGCGGTCGCCGACCTTCACGGCCAGTTGACGGACCTTGCCATCTTCCAGGATCTTGCCGTTGCCGACGGCCAGGACTTCGCCTTGGTCCGGCTTTTCGGTCGCTGCGTCAGGCAGAACGATACCGGAAGCAGTCTTGGTTTCCTGGTCGAGGCGCTTGACGATAACGCGATCGTGCAAAGGGCGAAGATTCATGAGAACTCCTTAATTTTCAATAAGTTAGCATTGATTGCGGCAAAGCCTGCAACGGTTTTCTTCCAAATGCAGCAAACCTCACCGCATGAAAAAGGGGATTGCGCCAGGTGGGCTGTTAGCACTCTACCGTGACGAGTGCTAAGTATAGGGATGGGTTTGGGAATTTTCAAGGCGTCAATTGCTGTCCGCGCTCATAAATAATTGTCGGAATTCATTTAAGTCTGAACTTTGTTCACTTAACTCTGAACTTTCGGCGGAGTCCTGCCGCTACTCTGGAGCCATAGCTTGAATTTCAAGCTAGTGGGAAAGCCTTTTGTAGTATGGCTTGGGTTAAACCAGCGAGACCTCTGTACGACATCGGCAAATTCAGTTGTCAAAAATGCAATTTCGTCTGGCGACAAACTGCCAAGGAGACTGATGAAGATATTTCCCCCCAATTTTTTCAATGCTGCTAGGTACGCTGGCAAATCGTCGACTGATCTTCGCACACCGCCGGCTTCAGTCAAAAAGTGGCCATTCAGGATTGCCGAAACGATGGTGTTTTGAAAATGTATCTGCCGCCAGTTAGGTGGCGAACCCTGATTTGTATTTCCTGCAGGCGCTTTGCATAAGTCACTTCTACAGTGCACGCATACGGCCAAGTTTGCGGCGGGAGGTGGCCATGATGCTCCTCCGAGTATTGCTCGATGCATCGTCAATGGATTGAAGCAGGTATGGCACCTCGTTTTCAGCAAGATCTGGTGCGTTCGGCAATAAGTAATGTCGCGAAGCTTCCAATCTAACCTCAGATATGGAGTTTGATCCTCACGCCAGCAGTGAGGGCAATATCTGTAACTAAGTCCATCTCTGTTGGGTTGAAGAAGAAGAGTCCTAAGCTTCGGCATGGCGACGAATCTGCAGCAGCTGTCGCGAATGAATGAAAGCGTGTGGAGAGGTAGGTTACAGCGGTGCCCAAATTCATCAAGCTGGTCCGCTGTCATGCAGAGATCCATGTCGGTATTGTGGATGGTGTCAAAGAGCGCTCTGAATTTACTGAATGTCAGGTCGTGCCGCTGGCCTATGCGTTGAATCAGCGATAGTAAAGTTTCGCCTAAAAAGGGAGGACTGACTCCGGGAAATCTGAGTTTCATTTTCTAGAAAAGATGATGTTGCCGTTTGCGACCATTGGCGATGTGGTACTTTCCGTCCGACCGGTGGTTAATTTCTCTAATCAGCCGTTCGGAAAAGCGGGAGTCCGGAGCGGTGTCAGTGTCTTGCGTAAATGCTTTTAGCGCAGGAAAATTTATAGAGTCAAGCACATTGCTTGACGCTTCCGTGCCGAAGTCGAAAATGAATGATCTGAGTCGAAGGTAACCTCGTTCGACGCACAAGGATGCCTGCTTCGTTCTCCAAACTCTCTGGCTGTGGCCTGGTCCTATATGACT
>NZ_BADI01000313.1:0-1055 GCF_000333555.1 Herbaspirillum sp. B65
ATACCCTGCAAGGCATTCGCCTAGCTCTCTTGATGAGTTTGCTCCCAAGCTCTCCGCTTGGCTCAGTGCTGAATCCGTTAAATCTCCCGAGCAAATCAACAGCGATAGCAAGTTTGCGGCCTGAAGGACAGCTCAGGCAATCGCCACCGACACCCGATAAACCAACACCCCCAACAATCCAAACGCCCCCGCCAACATGCAATACGGCGCCCACCTGCGTTCACGCATTCCATAGCCGGTCAGCAGCAGGCAAATGCTCAAGGCGGGTATCCATGTGGAAGGGCTGGTCAGGTCCATGATGCGTACTCTCCGATGATCTGAATTTCAAAATCCGCCAGACGCTGCCCTGGCGAACGTACTCTCCATCACGCCATCTGGCTGATGGTCTTCCTGAACCGGCCCAGTGCAGCCACGAACAGCACCAGGCCAATTCCGAAGATGGCCAGCAACTGCGGCCAGACCACTTCCAGGCCAGCGCCCCGGTACAGGATGGCTTGCCCTGCCGCGACAAAATGGGTGGTCGGGGCGGCCAGCATGATGTCCTGTACCGGTACAGGCATACTCTCGCGAGGCGTGGAGCCGCCCGAGAGCAGTTGCAGCGGCAGCAGCACCAGCACCGTCAACATGCCGAACTGCGGCATCGAGCGCGCCAGCGTGGCCATGAAGATGCCCATCGAGGTGGTGGCAAACAGGTGCAGCACGGTGGCCAGCATGAAGAGCGCGATCGATCCTTCAATGGGCACCTGCAAGGCGCCGCGCACGATCAACAACAAGGACGCCAGCGCTGCCAGCGCCACCACCGCACCCATGGACCAGACCTTGGCCAGCATGATCTCGGCCGGGCTCACCGGCATCACCAGCAGGTGTTCGATGGTGCCGTGCTCGCGCTCGCGGATCAGTGCTGCGCCGGTCAGGATGATGGAGAGCATGGTGACGTTGTTGATGATTTCCATCAGCGAGCCGAACCAGGACTGTTCCAGGTTGGGGTTGAAGCGCATCCGCAAGACCAGGCCGACCGGGGTGCTGCCGGGGCTTCGGTGCGGCGCACGAACTGC
>NZ_BADI01000312.1:0-6642 GCF_000333555.1 Herbaspirillum sp. B65
CATGTCGCCCGGTCGGAGCATTGGCCTACTTCCCGTTCAGACACCAGAATCAAGGTATCTTGCATGTGCTCGCCCCCGAGTTGGGGGCGACGCTTCCGGGTACGACTGTGGTCTGCGGCGATTCGCATACCTCCACCCATGGCGCTTTCGCAGCACTGGCTTTCGGCATTGGCACTTCGGATGTGGAGCATGTCCTGGCAACGCAGACTTTACGATGCAAGCAATCGAAAACTCTGCTTGTGCGCTTTGAAGGTCGAGTTCCGATGGGCATCACGGCCAAGGATCTGGTACTTGCCATGATCGGAAGAATCGGCGTGGACGGAGGAACAGGTCACGCCATTGAATTCCAGGGTGAGGCCATTTCGGCGCTCTCCATGGAGGGCAGGATGACCCTGTGCAATATGGCCATCGAGGCGGGCGCGAGAACGGCTCTTGTCGCTTACGATCACGTCACTGAGGATTACCTCGAGGGTCGTTGCTGCGCCCCCAAGGGCGACCTGTGGGACTCTGCCATCGCCTATTGGCGCCAACTGAAGTCGGACGCAGGAGCCAGTTTCGATAAGGTGGTCGCTCTGGATGTCGCAGGGCTGTTGCCGCAGGTGACGTGGGGAACGACACCGGAAATGGTTGCGCCTGTGACTGGCTCCGTCCCTGATCCCGCCGCCGAAGGAAATGCCGAAAAACGCGAAGCAATTCTTCGCGCACTGCACTACATGGGGCTTGCCCCCGGTGTCCCCTTGATTGGTTTGTCGATCGATCAGGTGTTCATTGGATCATGCACCAATTCCCGGATCGAGGATCTTCGGCAAGCCGCTGCCATCGTCAAGGGCCGGCAAGTGTCGTCCCGCGTCAAGAGAGCAATGGTGGTGCCAGGTTCTGGCATGGTAAAGAGGCAGGCCGAACGCGAAGGCTTGGACGCGATCTTCCTGCAAGCGGGGTTTGAATGGCGGCAGCCAGGCTGCTCGATGTGTCTGGCGATGAACGAGGATCGATTGGCACCGGGAGAAAGATGTGCGTCCACGTCCAATCGTAACTTCGAAGGTCGCCAGGGGCAGGGTGGGCGTTCTCACTTGATGAGTCCTGCCATGGCTGCTGCGGCAGCTATTGCCGGGCATATTGTCGATGTCCGCGGGTGGATCCAATGACGCCGATCAGAGAAATTTCCGGTACCGTTGCCGTACTGGACCGGAACAACGTCGATACCGACGCGATCATTCCCAAACAATTCATGAAGTCCATTGGCCGTACCGGCTTTGGTCCTTATGCCTTCGACGCCTGGCGATATCTCGACGATGGGTATTGGGGTAAAGATTGCAGCAAACGATTGTTGAACCCGGATTTCGAACTGAATGCGCCCCGTTTTCAGGGCGCGACGATTCTGCTCACGGGGAAGAATTTCGGCTGTGGCTCTTCGCGTGAGCACGCTCCGTGGGCCCTGGCCGATTATGGGTTCCAAGCCATCCTGGCAGAATCCTTCGCCGACATATTTCATGGCAACTGCTTGAAGAACGGCATCCTGGCCATTCGACTCGAGGCTGCGACTCTTGCGCAAATGCGCGAGCGGGTAATGCTGAAGACGGGTTGCCAGGCGCAGATCGATTTACCGAATCAGCATATCCGCATAGACGATACCGTGTATGGATTCGAGATTGATACGGCTTGGAAGGAACGACTTCTCAAAGGCCTGGATGACATATCCCTAACCCTTGAGGAGAAGGAATTTATTCATCGTTTCGAAGAGCAACAGCACCGTTTGCAGCCGTGGTTGTATCGATGAGCATTGAATCGAGCCCGCAATCGGCTTCACTCGAAGGTTCATAGAGGTCCTCAGAGAATCCCGCTCACTCTTCCAGCATCTCCGTCTTGAGCTTCTTATCCGAAAACAACTTGAAGACCAGCCGCCGCATCCACTGATTCCCCGGTTCCTTATGAAACTTGGCGTGCCAGAAGCAATTGATCCCGGTCTCCGGCAGCTCCACCGGGTGCTGCAGAAAGCGCAGATTGAACGGTTCCAGGCACTGCCGTGCATAGCGCTCCGGCACGGTAGCGATCATGTCGGTGGTGGAGAGGATGTGCCCGACCGCCACGAAGTGTGGCACCGTCAATCGCACGTTCCTGCGGATGCCTTTTCTCTCGATGGCTTCATCCACGCGCGCATGTCCGGTGCCTGAGGCCACCACCTTCACATGGTCGGCTTGCGAGAATTCCTCCACGCTGATCTTCCTCTTGTCCAGCGGGTGACCGCGTCGCATCAGGCAGACATACTTCTGCTCGAACAGTCGCTGCTGGAAAAACCCCGCCTTCAATTGCGGCAGCAAGCCTACCGCCAGATCCACATGTCCCGACTCCATGCCCTCCTTGAGGTTGAGGGTGGTGTTGCGCACCGTGTTGATCGAAATATTGGGCGCGATACTGGAGAGCGCATCCATCAGCCGCGGCAGGAAATAGATCTCGCCGATGTCGGTCATGCCGATGGTAAAGGTGCGGTTGGTGCGCTCGGGATCGAACAGCGCTTGTTGATTGAGCGTGCTGTGGATGGCGCTGAGGGCATAGGCAATCGGCTCGGCCAGCTGGATCGAGAGCGAGGTCGGTTCCATGCCCTTGGAGGTGCGCAGGAACAGTTCATCGCCCAGCAGGCGGCGCAGTCGGTTCAAGGCATTGCTGATGGCCGGCTGGGTCTGCCCGAGCTTCTCGGCGACGATGGAGACGCGGCGGTCGATGAGCAACTGGTTGAAGACAACGAGCAGGTTGAGGTCGATATCCTTGAGTTCCACGGCCTTGTCTCCTGGCAATTCTGGTTGGAAGTAATATCACCGATGGTGATGTTGAACATTCAGAGAATACTCTATGTTTATAAAGTCCTGCTTCCTATAATCGCCTCAACGATTCAATAAAAACGATAGGCAGAAGGAGACAGGCATGGAACTTGTGGTGCAACCCCTCGGGCGTGCGCTTGCCGTCAAGGCGGGTGACAACCTGCTGGACGCGTTGCAGGCCAATGGCGTGCCGGTGTCCTATAGCTGTCGCGCAGGCCGTTGCGGTACCTGCCGCTGCAAGCTCATCGAAGGTCGCGTGCTGGAATCGGCCGGCGACGCCAAGCTCACCAATCCCGGCGAGGGCAGCCATGTGCTGGCTTGCATGAGCGTCATCACCGAAAGCTGCGTGGTCGAGATTCCCGAGCCCGATGAGATCGTCATGCACCCGGCACGCGTTCTCAAGACCACGGTAGTGGCGCTGGAAGATCTCACGCATGACATCAAGCGCGTGGTGCTCAAATCGAACAAGCCGCTGTCGTTCTCGCCGGGCCAATATGCGCTGCTGCAATTTACGCCCGAGCATATCCGACCCTATTCCATGGCCGGTCTGCCGGAAGATGACACGCTGGAATTCCATCTGCGCCAAGTGCCCGGTGGCCGCGTCACCGGCTACGTGTTCCAGCAACTCAAGCTGGGGGATCAAGTGCGCGTTTCCGGTCCCATGGGCACGGCCTACCTGCGCAAGAAACATGAGGGGCCGTTGCTGTGCATCGCCGGCGGGACCGGGCTGGCGCCGGTGCTTTCCATCGTGCGTGCGGCCACTGCGCTGAAGATGACCAATCCCATCCATCTCTACTTCGGGGTGCGTTCTTCGCGTGACCTGTACGGTCTGGATTGGCTGCAGGCACTGGCGCACAGCAACCCCAACTTGCACCTGCATATCGTGCTGGCCACCAACGAGCCGGGCCAGCGCCATCGCGTCGGCCTGGTCACCGATGCCGTGGCCGCCGACTGGCAGGACTTGAGCGGCTGGCGCGCCTACCTCTGTGGCGCGCCGCCGATGGTGGAAGCCGCCACGCTCATTGCCAAGTCCAAGGGCATCGCCATGGAGCATATCTACGCAGATGCGTTCTATGCCAGCCCCAACTAAGCCGAGGAATGATGATGAAGATGGATATCCCTGATCAGGTCCGCGCTGCCCGCGCGCACTACTACCAACACATCAACCAGTTCAGCATGACGCCGTTGTGGGAAGTGCTGGGGCGACTGGTGCCGAGGTCGCCCACGCCGCTGGTGCAGCCGGCGCTATGGAAATATGCCGAAGTGCGCGAGCAGGTCATGCAGGCCGGCCGTCTGATCAGCGCCGAGGAGGCCGAGCGCCGTGTGCTGATCCTGGAAAACCCCGGCTTGCGTGGCAATTCTTCGGTGACGCAAAGCCTCTATGCCGGCTTGCAACTGATCATGCCCGGCGAAGTCGCACCGGCCCATCGGCATACGCAATCGGCGCTGCGCCTGGTGCTCGATGGCGAGGGCGCCTATACCGCCGTCGATGGCGAACGCACCACCATGCGCCGTGGCGACTTCATCATCACTCCGGCCTGGACCTGGCATGACCATGGCAACCTGGGCGAGCAGCCGGTGGTCTGGCTGGATGGCCTGGATATTCCGCTGGTGCGTTTCTTCGATGCCGGTTTTGCCGAGCCGGGGCACGATCTGTCGCAGCAAGTCAGCCGCCCCGAGGGCGATGCGCTGGCCCGTTATGGCAGCAACATGGTGCCAGTCGATTTCAGCCAGCCGGCCAATGCGCCGACCAAGGTCTTTGTTTATCCCTATGCGCATACCCGCGCAGCGCTGGCGCGTGTATCGCAGGGTGCCATCGATGCCCATCATGGCTACAAGCAGCGCTTTGTCAATCCGGCCACGGGAGCGTCACCCATGCCGACCATGGGTGCCTTCATCCAGTGGCTGCCGCAGGGTTTCGAGAGCCTGCCATATCGCTGTACCGATGCCACCGTCTATGTTTGCCTCGAAGGCGAGGGCGAAGCGCTGGTCGGCGAGCAGTTGTTGCGCTTCCAGGAAAACGACGTGTTCGTGGTGCCGTCGTGGAGCAGCCTGCAACTGCGTGCGCAACGCCAGTCCATCCTGTTCAGCTACTCGGACCGCCCGGCCCAGCAAGCCATCGGCCTGTGGCGCGAAGAGCGCCTGGCACGGCCGGCCGCATAGAGCGGAAAAGGTTTACCAGTTTCGTCATTTTTTCCAGGGCCGAGAAGGGCGCCGCTTTGCCCCGGTCTTGACTCAATCCTTGCTTCGGAGATTTTATGAACTACGTGCTTCCCTACGCGCCTGTCATCAGCCTGGAAGTGGCCGGCAGTGCAGATGCCTTCCCGGTCAACCGCATCTTCTGCGTCGGTCGCAACTACGCCGCCCATGCGCGCGAAATGGGCAAGGACCCGGAACGCGATCCGCCATTCTTCTTCATGAAGCCGGCCTGCGCCGCCGTGCGTGCCGGTGAAACGGAAAGTCGCATTCCCTATCCCCCCATGACGGCCAACTTCCACCACGAGATCGAACTGGTGGCGGCTATCGGCAAGGGCGGGCACAACATCAGCGTGGAGGACGCGCTGGCCCACGTCTATGGCTATGCGGTCGGCCTGGACATGACCCGGCGCGACCTGCAACTGGAGGCGCGCGACAAGGGGCGTCCCTGGGAATTCGGCAAGTCCTTCCGTGCTTCGGCACCTATCGGTCCCATCCATCCGGTGAGCAGTGTCGGTCACATCGGCAGCGGCGAGATCGCGCTGACCGTCAATGGCCAGCCGCGCCAGCGTTCCGATGTGCGCGAGCTGATCTGGTCGGTGGCCGAGAGCATTGCCTATCTGTCGCAGTACGAAGCGCTGGAGCCGGGCGACCTGATCATGACCGGCACCCCCGAAGGCGTCAACGCCGTGGTGGCCGGCGATCTGATGGAAGGCCATGTGGCCGGCCTCGGGTCCATTCGTGTGCGCGTGGCTGGCTGAACTGCCTGCCATTGAAGGAGAACATCATGCAGGAAGCAAGTATCGCCTTTGCCCGCGATCAGAAATGGAACGGTGACGGCTCCAGCCGCATCCCGTTCTGGGCCTATACCGACCAGGCGCTCTACCAGCGCGAGCTGGAACGATTCTTCTATCGCGGCCACTGGAACTACGTCGGCCTGGAAGCCGAAATCCCGCAACATGGCGACTTCAAGCGCACCGTGGTGGGCGAACGTTCGGTCATCATGACACGCGACGCCGAGGGTGAGATCCACGTGGTGGAAAACGTCTGCGCCCATCGCGGGATGCAGTTTTGCCGGGAGCGCCACGGCAATCGCAAGGAACTGGTCTGCCCCTATCACCAGTGGAATTATCGTCTCAACGGCGATCTGCAGGGCGTGCCCTTCCGCCGTGGCGTCAAGCAGGATGGCAAGGTCAATGGCGGGATGCCGGCCGACTTCAAGGTCGAGGAGCATGGCTTGACCAAGCTCAAGGTGGCGCGCCGCGGTGGGGTGGTGTTCGCCTCCTTCGATCAGGAAGTGGAACCGCTGGAGCAATTCCTCGGACCGCAGATGCTGGAATACTTCGATCGTCTCTTCAATGGCCGCCAGCTCAAGATATTGGGGTATAACCGCCAGCGCATCCCCGGCAACTGGAAGCTGATGCAGGAGAACATCAAGGATCCCTATCATCCCGGCCTGTTGCACACCTGGTTCGTCACCTATACCGAACCGGGCCTGCTGGCGGCGCTGCAATCGACGGTGGCGGAGTTCAATCCCAAGCTGGGCCTGACCATCAGCCTCGATTACCAGCTGGGGCCACGCACGGTTCCGGCCTATCAGGCCATTCACCTGCGCAGATCGCCCGCAGGC
>NZ_BADI01000311.1:0-15723 GCF_000333555.1 Herbaspirillum sp. B65
AGCAGCAGTGGATGCAGTCGCTGGCCTTGCGCAGCAAGACCGGCGGGCCATGGGATTGGCAAGTGCAGGCCTCGACATTGTCGGCCTCGCGCGACCTGACCCGCACCTCCACGGCTGCCTTCCCGGCCGGCCTGGGCGGCGGTGCCGGCACCATTGCCGACGCCAGCGGCACCGGCTGGAGCACGCTGGACGCCAAGGGCATCTGGCGGCCGCAAGGGGTGAGTCAGGTGATCAGCTTCGGTGCGCACTACGACCGCTATACGCTGGCCACGCCGACCTGGAATACCAGCAACTGGATCAGCGGTGGCAATGGCACGCTCAATGCCGATTCGCGCGGCAAGACCGAGACCTCGGCCTTGTGGGCGCAGGATGTATGGCATCTCGCCCCCGCCTGGAAAGCCACGCTTGGTGCGCGTTATGAATGGTGGCGCGCCTTCGATGGCAGCAATTATTCGACGGCGGGCAATACCGGTTTCGCGGTCAGCCAGCCGCAGATCAGTCACAACGGTCTCTCGCCCAAGGCTTCGCTGGCCTGGGCCGTGGCCGATGACTGGCTGGCCACGCTGTCCACCGGACGCGCACTGCGCTTTCCCACGGTGGGCGAGCTGTACCAGAACGTGCAGGTCAATGGCGTATTCCTGCA
The DNA here is from genome assembly GCF_000333555.1 of Herbaspirillum sp. B65. Taxonomy (NCBI): domain Bacteria; kingdom Pseudomonadati; phylum Pseudomonadota; class Betaproteobacteria; order Burkholderiales; family Oxalobacteraceae; genus Herbaspirillum; species Herbaspirillum sp. B65. Next base: position 644 of record NZ_BADI01000311.1, read on the forward strand.
GGCCAATCCGAACCTGAAGCCCGAGAAAGTCTGGTCCACCGAACTGGCCATCGAAAAACAGTTACAACAAGGGCAGGGCAAGTGGCGCGTATCGCTGTTCGAGGAGCGGGTGGCCGATGCGCTGATTTCGCAATCGTCCACTATCGGCAGTGGCGTGGCTTCCTTCACCCAGAACGTGGACCGTACCCGCCAGCGCGGCATCGAAGCCGCCTTCGAGCGTAACGACTTGCTGGTGCGCGGCTTCTCGCTCAATGGCAGCCTGACTTGGGTCGATGCCCGCATCCTGGAAAACCGCGGCTACGTCGCCACCATTCCGGGGGCGACTTCGGTGGGCAAGCGCACCCCTTATGTGCCCGAATGGCGCGCCACGCTGGTGGCCAGCTACAAGCCCGACGACCGCTGGACCTATACCCTGGCCGGGCGCTACAGCGGCCGCGTCTATGCCACCGTGGACAATACCGACATCAATACCCACACCTACCAGGGCTTCGATGGTTACACCGTCTTCGATGCGCGGGTGCGTTACCGCTTCGACCAGCACTGGAGCGGTGCGATGGGCGTGGATAACCTGACCAACCGGGATTACTTCCTGTTCCATCCCTTCCCGCAACGCACGGTCTTTGCCGAGTTGAAGTACAACTTTTGATGAACTGTCAGCCATCGGTGGGTGATGCCGGGTGGGAATGCGGGGAGGGATTTGAGGCTGGACAGCAGAGGCAGGCCGGGATGGACCCGGCTGCCGGATGAGGTGGGAGGACGGCGGCTGATGGTGATCAGCTGCCGCGTGCCTTTTCGATGGTTTCGCGCGCGGCTTCCATCATGGCTGCCGGTTCTGGAGCGTCGGATTCGAGATAGCTGTTTTCCAGCGTGACCGAGAGATTGCTCATCTTCTCCGACAGATCGGCCAGCGCCACGCTGAGCTCACACATCAGCTCCGAGATGTTTTTTGGGGACTGCGTCATTCCGTTTTCCTTTTCAGATGTCGCACTGTTTGCGCGGCGCCAATGGCGGGGATTCATCGTGCGCGCAGACCGGTGCGTATCAATCGATTACGTCGTGAGCTTCGGCTATTCTAAGCCATGCCGAATGCCGGTACGACTGCCCCTAAGGGGAAAAGTGCGACGAAATGTGCAAGAAAATTCATCCTTGTTGCACTGTGGACATGCTGGAATGGCTTGCTTTGCCAAGGGGGCAGAGATTTAAAGGAATGATTGCTGAAATTCGAAGGATACTCATCTGATCTCTGATCTCTGATCTCTGAGCTTTGACCTCTGAACTCTGACAAGGCGGTCCAGGCGCAGCGACCATTGATGAGTTTTGTGGCGTTCATCAGTCTGGTTCTTCGGTGTCAGCGGCCCGTGCCAACACCACCAGGCCCGGCACGGCCTGCTGCATTTCCACGCGCAGGCTGTCCTCGCGCATCAGCACCACCTGCAAGCCCGCTGCGGACAGACACTTTTCCACATAGCTACGCTGGTGGCGAAAGCGTCCACTGGCGTGCAGGGTATAGCTGGCCTGTTGCTCGGCATCGGCCAGTTCCACCGTGAAGATCACATGAGCGCCACGCCGCAGGGTCGTGCGCAGCGCCTCGAAGAAATCGACCAACTGGCCGCAATAGATCAGCACATCACAGGCGGCCACCAGATCATAGTGCGCAGGATGGGCCACCATCCATTCCACCACCTCGGCCTGGGCCAGCGTGCTGTAGTGCGGATGGCGAGCAGCGTGGCGCAGCATGTTGGGCGAGAGGTCGATGCCCTCCAGCCGACGCGCATAAGGCGCCAGCACCGCCGCACACAGGCCGGTGCCGCAGCCGGCGTCGAGCACGTCCAGGCCGCTCAAGCCGGGCAGGCAGCCCTGCAATACCTGGGCCAGCACTTGCGGGCCGCGATAGTCGAGCTGGGCCAGCAGCTTGCTATCGAAATGATCGGCATAGTCATCGAAGCGGCGCACGATGTAGTCGCGCGGCACGGTCTGGCGGGGCAGTCCGGCGTAGGCGGCGTGCATGTGGCTGGCGATGGGATGGCCCGGTTCTTCCAGCAGCCACTGGCGGCATATCTCGGCGGCTTCATCGATGCGGCCGAAGAAGTAGCAGCAGGTCGCCAGCAATTCGCGCGACTTGCCTTCATGCGGTGGCAATACGTAGGCCATGCACTGGTAGCGCGAACTCTGCATGGTGTCGCCCAACTGCAGATAGATGTCGGCAAGCTGATGCAGGGCCACAAGGTAGTGTGGATCCCGCAGCAAGGCCTGCTCGCAGGCGTCGATAGCGGCCTGGTGCTGGTTCTGCGCACGCCGCGTGGCGGCCAGGTTGGTCCATAGCTGTGCGTCGTCGGGCCGTAAGGTGATGGCTTGTCCATAGGCCAGGGACGCTTGGTCGAAGTGCCCGCAGGCGAACAGAACATTGCCGAGATCGTTGCACCAGCCGGCATCGGCCGGCGCCGTGCGTGCGGCTTCGTACATCAGCGCCAAGCCTTCCTCATGCCGGCCGCACTGATGCAGCAGCACGCCGAGATAGTGCTGGGCCGGGGCATGATGCTCTTGCATGGCCAGGGTCACGCGATAGTCTTCTTCAGCCTCCTCCAGACGGCCCGCAGCGTGGTGGTTGAAGGCCGATGTGAAGCTTTCTTCTATCAATTTGTCCAGGGTGCCGGCAGACGGCATGGGTTCGCTCCTCATGGGGTCATTGTCAGCGTGATGTGAATTCATTGGCTCAATGCGGCGAGTCGATGCAGCGGCGGGGTGTCAGCATCCTCTGCATCGTCCCTGCCACTGAACGCCGTGGCCTGCGGTGCGGCCAGGGTGAACACGGCCACCGAGGCCGTGAGCGTGGCCGCCTGTTCGGTCAGGGCATCAGCCGCTGCGGCAGTCTGCTCCACCAGCGCTGCATTTTGCTGGGTGGCGCGATCCATCTCCGCCAGGCTGAGACTGACCTGGGAGATCCCCTCGGCCTGTTGGCGGGTGGCGGTGGCGATTTCGTTGACGGTGGTCATGACGTTGCCGAATGACTGCACGATCTGGACGATGGCCTGGTCGGCCTCTCTGACCTGCTCTGCGGCCTGGTCGACCGAGCCGATCGAGGTGGCGATCAAGTCCTTGACCTCGCGCGCCGCTTCGGCACTGCGCAGCGCCAGCGAGCGCACTTCCGCGGCCACGACCGCAAAGCCGCGTCCCTGGCTGCCGGCGCGCGCTGCCTCCACCGAGGCGTTGAGCGCCAAGATGTTGGTCTGGAAGGCGATGCCATCGATCAGGCTGACGATATCGGAAATGCGCCCGGCCCCGGCCGTGACCTGGGCCATGGCGCCGGCAATGCCGCTCATGACCTGGCCTCCGCGCTGGGCATCCTGGGCCGCGGCGGCCGCCAGCGCATTGGTGCGCTCGGCGTGCTGGGCATTGTTGTGTACTGCACCGGAGAGCCGCTGCAGCGTGGCGGCGGTGGCTTCCAGGGTAGTGGCCTGGGCTTGCGTGCGTTGCGCCAGCTCGCCATTGCCCTGAGCGATGTCGGCGCTGCCCTGGTGCAGGTCGCGGGTGGCCTCGCGGATGTCGCTGACGGTCCTGGCCACGCCCAGTTGCATACGCTGCAATGCCGCCAGGAGCACACCGATCTCGTTGCCGGAAATGCCTTGTACCGGCTGGCTCAAGTCGCCAGCAGCGATGCGGTCGAAATGCGCGGCCGCGCGCTTGAGCGGCTGCAACAGCAGACGGTCGAACAGCAGCCAGCAAATGCCGATGAGCAGCAGAGACGCCAGCAGCATGGCCACGGCCAGCAGCCGGGCCTGGTCCGAGCGGCGTTCGGCGGCCTGGCGCAGGCCATCCTTGACCTGTTCTGCACGCTGGATCACGGCGCGCAGGGTGGCGGCGAATTCGCGATCGGCGGCTTCGGCGCTGACGGTGGCCGCGGCGTAGTCGTCCAGCGACACGTCATACAGCGCCACCTCGCGCAGGTTCAGCACCTTGACGTAACTGTCGTAGGCAGCGGAGACCCGCTGCGCCTCGGGTGCGGACAAGGTGTCCGGCGTCAAGCCTTGGCGATAGCCTTCGAAGGCCTTGCGGGCTTCCTGCAGCGCGGCCGAGGCGCGCCGGCTGTAGTCGTTGGACTTGATCTCATCGCCCTTGACCAGGTTGATGTAGGCGTTGTCCATGTTGATCAGGGTGCTCAGGAACAGGCGCTCGGTGTCGTGTAATGGCTGGATGTGGCGGTCCGACAGTTCGATCAGCTCCGTGGTCGCGCGGCTGGCCGAACGCGCAGCTTGCCAGGCCATGCCCACGGCCAGCCACAGTGCCAGGGTGAACAGGCCCAGCACCAGCAGCAGGCCGGAACGCAGTTTCATGGTGCTCAACATGATGGTCTCCTGCGAGTGATCAGCGCAGACCCAGGCGCCGGTCCAGCGACCACGCGCCGCCACCGCGTGCGACCAGCAGCAGCAGCAGGCCGGCCCAGGACAGATGGGTGGGCCAGGCATCGGGATAGACGAAGATTTCGATGACCGTCGTCATGCCCAGCAGCGCCAGCGCGGCGCCGCGGGTGAACAGGCCGAGGATCAACAGCAGCGGGAAGAAGTGCTCGGCATAGGTGGCCAGGTGCGCGGCCAGTTCGGGCGGCACTAGCGGCAGGCGATATTCCTCCTGAAACAGGACGTAGGTACTGTCCTTGATGTCCAGCAAGCCGGTGACCTTGGTACGGCCGGACAGGAAGAAGATCGAGGCGATCGCTACGCGCGCCACCAGGGCCAGCAAGGTGTCGCTGATGAGGCGCGTGGCCAGGTCGGCAGCGCGCGACCAGAGGGAAGTGCGCGTCTGCTCGGTGGCAGGCAGGGTGGCTGGCTGGTTCATGGGGTTCTCCGTTCAATGAAACGAGGTGAAGGCGTCGGCCTGGACCAACTGGCCCAGCATGGCGCCGATATCCAGGCCGGGTTCATGCGCCAGGGCCTGGCCTGCCGCGCTGGCAATGCCACAGCCATCGCGGCAGGCATCCAGAAAGCGGCAGCCGCCCAGGCTCAGTGGCTGCCATTGCACCTGGGCGTGGGCCCGGGTGAGCAGGGCGCCTTGGCCCTGCCATTCAGGGCTCAGTTCGGTAGCGCCGTCCTCGCTGCGGTTGGCGTCCCAGATGGTGTAGACCGGATGCAGCGGGTCGTGATGCCAGCGGCTGGCGGCATGCGGTACCAGGGTGACATCCTGGCCTCGCTCCAGCGCGGCGTGCAGGGCCGATACGTCCAGCAGGGGCTGGTCGGCGGCCAGGTGGGATTCGGTCCAGCAGCGATCCAGCGTGGCGATGCCGGGCAGGTAAGGCAGTGCGCGCGCGGCTTCCAGCGTGCCGAGAAATCCGGCAAAGCCCTCGCCGTAGGCAATCAGGCTGGCCTGGCGCGGCAAGTGTCGCTGCGCAAATTCCAGCGCGGCCGATTCCATCCAGGCGCTGCCCACCAGACGGTGTACGGCAGGATAGTTGGCCAGCAGCGCATCGACGCAGCCCTTGAAGACGGTATTGCGATAGACCGCGAAGGCCGGCTGGGCCAGCAGTGCGCGCACGTCTGGATCATCGCTGTGGCCGTCGAGGAGGGCCTCCAGGAAGGCGGCGTAATAGCGCTTGTCGGGCGCGTTCATGTGGCTTGCTCCTCTTGTACCGCCATCGCCGGTTGCAGCAAGGTGCTGGCGCGGTCGCGCTCAGCCAGCAGCTCATCGAAGGCGGGAACGTTGCCGTCGCGTTCGATCAGCGTGGGCCGGGCGCCGGTGCGCGCCAGCAGATGCTGGTACAGCGCCCAGACCGGGGCCGCAATCGGGGCATCATGCGAATCGACCAGCAGGCCGGGCAGACTGGCGTCGGCGCTGTGGCCGGCCAGGTGGATTTCGAGGATGTCGTCGACCGGCAACTGATCCAGATACTGGCGGGCATCGATGCCCAGGTTGCAGGCACTGACGTGCACATTGTTGACATCGACCAGCAAGCCGCAGCCGGTGCGGCGCACCAGTTCCCGCAGGAATTCCGGCTCGCTCCAGCTATGCTGGTCCATGCGCAGATAGTGGGAAGGATTTTCCAGCGCGATGCGGCGCTTCAAGACATCCTGGGTACGGCTGATGTTGGCGGCCAGGCGCGCCAGGGTGTCGGCAGTGCGCGGTACCGGCAGCAGGTCGGGCAGGTAATGCCCAGCGGCGCGCGACCAGGCCAGGTGTTCGGACACCAGCACCGGTTCGATGCGTTCGGCCAACTGCGCCAGCTGGCGCAGGTGACCAGGATCGGGCGCGTCGGGCCCGGCCAGTGACAGCGACACCCCGTGCAAGGCCACCGGATGCTGCTCCCGGATGGCGTGCAGCCAGGCCAGGCGGGGGCCGCCGTCCATCAGGTAGTTCTCCGGATGGACTTCGAACCACAGGCCCGGGGCCGGGCAGGCTAGCGCCGCATCGAAATGCTGGGGCTTCAGGCCCAGGCCGGCGGTGAGGAGGTGCGCTGTCATGGCGACGGATTCCCGTTGACTCAGATCGGCTTGAGCGAACCCATGCCGCGCGGGGTCTTGATGGAGGTGCAGGTGCCGGCCGGGACGTTCTTCCAGGCGTTGCCCTGGTAATCCATCTTGGCGGTGCCGGCGCAGGTGGTGCCTTCGCCCGCCTTGCAGTCGTTCTGGCCGGCCATGGAGACGCCATAGCACTTCTCGACGGCGGTCTTGTTCATCGGTTGCTTGTCTTGCGCCATGGCCACGCCTGAGGCGAGGGTAGCGAGGGTCAGGGCGGCGGTGGCGACGATACGATTGTTCATGGTGTACTCCTTGAAAAGAGAGAATGGGGAAGACGACAGTGACCGGTGCCAGCCAGCTTGCTTGCCTGTTGGCCGGTCTGCTGGTTAATTCGCCGGGGGCTGGGGTTCGGTTACAGCGGGGCTGCAGATTTTTTCGATAAATATTTTTGCTGGCTGCTGTAACCGGAAGCCATTTCTGAACGAATAGACAGGAGAGCGCCACTGGGCGCAGCCCGCCCGCCATGGGTCTACAGGGGATATGAATGAAAACGATGGAACTGGTCAACATGCTGGCCACCGGCACCGGTCGCCAAGCCGGTGCCGACAACCGCGCCGTGGCACGCCATGCCGCCGCGCGCATGGCCGTGGCGCTGGCGCTGGGTCTGCTGGGGGCGGCGCTGTTGCTGGCCATCCTGTATGGGGTGCGCAGTGACTTGCGGCAGTTGCTGCAGCAGCCGCTGTTCTGGATGAAGGTCTCGTTCCCGCTGGCCGCGCTGCTGGCCGGTCAGGTAGCGGCGGCGCGTCTGGCGCGACCGGGGATGCGCATCGGCCTGGGACCGGCCACGGCGCTGCTGCTGCCACCGGCCGTGCTGTGGCTGGCAGGCGGTAGCTGGCTGGCGCTGGCGCCGCCCTCGCAGCGGCTGGAGCTGTTGCTGGGCAGCAGTTGGGAAGTCTGTTCCTTGAACGTGGCGCTGCTATCGCTGCCCACCCTGGCCACCATGCTGTGGTTCCTGCGCGGTTTCGCGCCCACCCGACTGCGCGCCGCGGGTGCGGTGGCCGGATTGGTGGCGGGAGCGCAGGGCGTGCTAGTCTATACGCTCTATTGCGTCGAGATGGCGCCGCCTTTCTGGGGTGTCTGGTATGTACTGGGGGTGCTGCTGCCGACACTGGCCGGCGCCTGGTGCGGCCCCTGGCTGCTGCGTTGGTGATTGGGCGGCGTTTCCATGAGCGAGAGTCCATTCCTGTTGGCCTGTTCTGCCTCGGCGTTGCCGCAGGAGGTGTCGGGCCGTCCCGGCCAGGAGCCTGTGCATCCCACCGAAGAACGCCTGCGCACGCTGCTCTTGGCCGGGCTCGATGGCGATGCGGTGGCCTACCGCAACTTCCTGGCCGAATTGAGCGGGCGTTTGCGCGCCTTCCTGCGCAAACGTCTTTTACACCTGCAGGATGAAGTCGAAGACGTGGTGCAGGAAACCCTGCTGGCCATCCACAATGCCCGTCACACCTATCGCGCCGACCAGCCGGTGACGGCCTGGGTACATGCCATTGCGCGCTACAAGCTGATGGATTTCCTGCGCGCGCGGTCGCGCCGCGAGGCCTTCCACGATCCGCTGGACGAAGAGCATGAGCTGCTGGCCACCTGCGACGACGAACCGGCCCAGGCCCGGCGCGATGTCGGTGCCTTGCTGGAAGAGTTGCCGGACAAGCAGCGCCTGCCGATCCTGCACGTCAAGCTGGAAGGCTTGTCGGTGGCCGAGACGGCACAACTGACGGGGATGTCGGAGTCGGCCGTGAAGGTGGGCATCCACCGTGGCCTCAAGGCCCTGGCCCTCAAGATTCGGGAGAAATTGCAAGCATGAAGACGGACGACCTCATTTCCATGATGGCCAGCGGCGTGGCGCCGGTGGATCGTCGCTTGCCGATGAGGCAAATGGCCCAGGCACTGGCCCTGGGCGGCGTCGGGTCACTGATCCTGATGCTAACCATCTACGGCCTGCGGCCCGACCTGTCGGTGATGCTGGGCGTGCCGCTGTTCTGGATCAAGCTGGCCTTCCCCACCACCCTGGCCATCGGCGCGATGCTGGTGCTGCGGCGCCTGGTGCGGCCCGGTCTGCGGGTGGGCGCCAACTGGGCCGGCATCGCGCTGCCGAGCCTGGCGATCTGGGCCGCGGGTGCGCTGGTGCTGGTGAGCACCCCCCTGGCGCAACGCCTGCCGCTGGTGTTGGGGATCAGCTGGCGTAGCTGCCCCTTCAATATCGCGCTGTTGTCGGTACCGCTGTTCATCGGCATCTTCTGGGCCGTGCGTGGCATGGCACCGACCCGGCTGCGCCTGACCGGCGCGGTAGCGGGCCTGCTGGCGGGTGCCTCGGCCACCATGGTGTATTGCCTGCATTGCCCGGAAATGGGCGTTCCGTTCTGGGGCATCTGGTATTTCCTGGGCATGGTCATTCCGGCCGTAGCAGGACTGCTGCTGGGTCCGCGCCTGTTGTGCTGGTAACAAACAGTTAGGGGGAGTCAATGATGGGCATCATCCGAACCACATCCGGCGCCGGCGGCCCCTGGCGTATCGAACGCATCGATCCGGTAGCAGGGCGGCATTTCGCTGAGTGTGAACTCGATATCGGTTTGATGCGGGATGAACAGTCTGGTCGGGGAGTGGCCCCATGAGTCTGCTTTCCCTGTGGCAGCGCGCCACGCGCAAGAGCGCAGGACGCCGGGCCGCGCGTGATGAGCAATTGTTGATGAGCCTGCTTCTGCTGGCCTGGGCGGTGGAGGCGCGCGATCCTTATACTGGCGGCCATCTCTGGCGAGTGGCACGGCTGTCGCGGCTGCTGGCAGAAGCGGCGGGATTGGATGGGCAGCAGGTGGCGCGCATTACCATCGGTGCCTTCTTGCATGACCTCGGCAAGATCGGTATTCCCGATGCGGTGCTGGGCAAGAAGTCCAGGTTGGATGAGGCTGAATACGCCATCATCAAGACCCATCCAGAGATCGGCCAGCGGATGCTGGCCGGCCATCCGCTGGCGGCGCTGGCCGAAGAGGCCGTGCTGTTGCATCACGAAACCCCGGACGGGCGCGGCTATCCCTTTGGACGGCGCGGCCATGAGATCCCGCTCTCAGCCCGCATCGTCGGTATCTGCGATGCCTTCGATGCCATGACCAGCACGCGGCCTTATCGCAGCGGGATGCCCATTGCGCGTGCCATGGAGATCATCGAAGAGGAATTGGGTCGACAGTTCGATGCAGCATTGGGAACACTCTTCATCGGCTTGCAACAGCGTCCCGAGCTGGCCCATATCGTCGGTCACAGCGACGAAGGCATTCCCTTGCAGCGCTGCATCTCGTGTGGCCCTGTGATAGTACGCCCGCGCCATGCGGTCGCTGGCGATACGCTGTATTGCCCGGCCTGCCACAGTGAATATACGCTTGAGTCCAACGACTTGGGACTGATGGCCACCGGTAAGCAGGATGCGGCACGCGCCTTGGCAGTGGCACCCGATAACGAACTCATCGGCCGCCTGATTGGGGAAAACATCATCGCGTTGGCCTGACCGAAGCCGCAGCCACGAAAAAGCCCGCACGCGGCGGGCTGGTTGGCAACGGCAAGGAATGGCTCAGAAAGTTTCCCAATCTCCCTCATCTTCTCCGGCCGGCAGGCGCGACGCCGATTTGCCAGCGGTTTTGGTGGCGGGCGCCTCGGCTTTGGCGGCCGGTGCTGCCGCAGGTTTGGAAGCGGCTGCCTTGGGGGCGGCAATGGCCGGGTGGGCGGCTTGCGCGGCAGCCGGCTTGCGCTGCGCCGGACTTGGCGCAGCGGTGGTTGCCGGGCGTGCGGCCGGCTTGGAGGCGGCTGACTTCACTGCAGCAGCAGGACCGGCCTGTACCGCGTGGGCCTGGCTGCCATCGATCTGGAAGCGACCGACCAGGCCGGCCAGGGTGGCGGCCTGGTCCTGCAAGGACTGGGCAGCGGCAGCCGCTTGTTCCACCAGTGCGGCGTTCTGCTGCGTGCCTTCATCCATCTGCGTGATGGCACGGCCTACTTCTGCAATGCCGGCACTTTGCTCCTGGCTGGCCGAACTGATCTCGCCGACGATGTCGGTCACGCGGCGCACGCTGGCCACCACTTCGGTCATGGTGGTGCCGGCCTGTTCCACCAGTTTGCTACCCGAATCGACCTTGGCCACGGAGTCATCGATCAAGGTCTTGATTTCCTTGGCGGCCGAGGCCGAACGCTGGGCCAGCGAGCGCACTTCGGAGGCCACCACCGCAAAGCCACGTCCCTGCTCGCCGGCACGGGCCGCTTCCACGGCGGCGTTCAGGGCCAGGATGTTGGTCTGGAAGGCAATGCCGTCGATCACGCCGATGATGTCGGCAATCTTGCGTGAGCTCTCGGTGATGCCTTCCATGGTCTGCACCACCTGGCCGACCACGCTGCCGCCCTGGATCGCCACTTCCGAAGCCGACTCGGCCAACTGGTTGGCCTGGCGTGCGTTGTCGGCGTTCTGCTTGACGGTGGCGGTCAGTTCTTCCATGGCCGAGGCGGTTTCTTCCAGGGAACCGGCCTGCTGTTCGGTGCGGCCCGACAGGTCCAGGTTGCCGCGGGCGATTTCATGGCTGGCAGAGGCAATGGTGGTGGCCGAACTCTTGATGTTGGCAATGGTAGCGAGCAGCGAGTTACGCATACTGCGCACCGCATACAGCAGGCTGCTCTGGTCGCCTGGCTGGGTGTCGATGTTGGGGGTGAGGTCGCCCTGGGCGATGCGGTTGGCCACTTCGGCGGCCTTGGCCGGATCGCCACCGATGGTGCGCAGGATGCCGCGGTTGATCACGATCACCAGCGCCACCAGTGCGGCGGCGACCACGGCGAATAGGATCGCCATGCGGGTCAGCGTGCCCATGAAGGCGGTGTTGATGTCATCCATGTAGGCGCCGGTGGTCAGGTTCCAGTCCCAGGGCTGGTAGGCGATCACGAAGGACGTCTTGGGCACCGGTTCGGCCGCACCTACCTTGGGCCAGAGATAGTGGACGAAGCTGCCGCCGGGTTTGCTGCCGGCCTTGCTGATTTCCACGAACAGGTTGGTGCCGGCCGGATCCTTGAAGTTGCTCAGGTCCTTGCCATCCAGCTCGGTCTTGATCGGGTGCATGACGATGATCTGTTGCGAGGTGGAGATCGAGAAATAGCCATCGGTGCCATAGCGCAGGCTCTTGATGGCGGCCATGGCGCGCTGCTGCGCTTCTTGCTTGCTCAAGGCGCCGCTCTCGGCCAGGGCGCCGTAGGACTTCACCAGCGAGAGCGCGGTCTGGCCGATGTTGGTGAGATCGGTCTTGCGTTCTTCCAAGCGCACGTCGCGCACCATGAAGGCACTGAAGATGGAAATCGCCAGTAGTGCGATGAGGCTAAGCCCGAGTGGCAGCCACAGCTTTTTGCTGAAGGATAACTGGCCCATGATGTAATCTCCCTTTGTTCAAAGCGCTCGTTGACGTCATTGCGTCGGGGGCGATTGCGTTATTGCACGCAAGTGCATCGCCTTCGTTGAGCGTAATTATTGCGGTCTTGGATGTGTGCGGCCTTGCGCAAGACGCAAGACGCAAGACGCACGACTTTGCCACTTTACCGCCGGATGTCGGCGGCGAATGGGGGAACAGGAGGCGGAAGGGCAGTTACTTGCGGGCTTAGTTTCTGGCTGATGGGGTGTCACGGCGCAGTCGCGCCACGGGCCTGGTACCACCACTGGCCGATCCTTTCACGCAATGCATAGCTGGACATCTGCAAGTGGCTGGCACCGGGCAGGTAGTCGCTCACCCGTGCGCGCGCCGGCTGCAACAGCAAGGTGGGCGCAGCCTGCACCTGCAAGCCGGCCTGCGCGAATGCGCGCATGGCACGCGGCATGTGCACGCTGTCGGTGACCAGCAGGATGTGCGTGATGCCCTCGGCCTTGAGCAGGGCCGCCGAATCGCGGGCGTTCTGGGCCGTGGTGTCCGAATGTGTCTCCTGCCAGCGCACCGGCACGCCGAAGTCGCGCTGCAGGCTGCGCGCCATCAGGGCCGCTTCGCCTTCGGGGGAGCCATCGGGGCTGCCGCCACTGACCAGGATCGGCAGGCCGCTCTGGCGCTGCAGGAAGGCGCCGTATTGCAGGCGCTTCATGCCGATTGGCGTGGGTTCATCGCTGCCGCCGTATTCCGGGGCAGCATCGATCCGGCCCGATCCCAGGATGACGATGGCCTGGGCCTGCTTGATCTGGTCCGGATGCGTCAAGGGCGGATACTGGCGTTGCAACGGCTGGATCAGCCATAGCGCCCCCATGCGAGTGCTCAGGACCAGCAGCAGTGCCACACCCAGCAGCATCAGCGCCAGACCGGTGCGCGGCGCGCGGCGGCGCAGCCAGCACCCGGCCAGGCTGAGCAGGACGGGCGAGACTGGTGGCAGCAGCAGGCTGCTGGCCAGGGCCGAGAGCAGGACGGACAGGGGCATGGTTGCAGTCAATCAGGATGATGGAGATGACAGTCCGGCATTGTGCGCGATTGCAGCGGCTTGATCCACTCTTGCGGCTCGGTGATTTGCCTCGCGCCACGTAATCCCCCAAAATGCGTGATCGAAAAAAGGGAAGGGCGCAAGCCCGGGGAAAACGCCGTGATACGACTTGTCTTGTTGTTGCTGGGCGCCGACTTCATCCGCCGCAATTGGCACGCGCTGGCCGTGGCCGGCCTGGCCTGGGGCAGCATCGGGGTGTCGTTGATGATCGATGCACTGGATGGCGTTCTCAATTTTCCGTTGACGCTGTTCGGCTACCTGTTGCTGCTGGAAAGCCTGGTCACGCTGTGGGTGGCCAATAGCGGCATGGGCGCACAAAAGACGCTGCGCTATGCCAAGGGGGCGCTGTTTCTGTTGATCGCGGTGCTGGTCATCACCCAGCACCAGACCAGCAACATGGTGCTGGCCATGCTGTTCGGCATCGCTTTTACCATCGGTGGTACGCTGCAGATCACTTCGGCGCTGGTCGTGCGTTTTCCGCGCTGGCGCACGGCTATGCTGGGCGGCATGGTGCAGATCGCGCTGGCGATCTTCTTCTTTCAACCCTATCCCACTCATTACAAGGGCACCGTGCCGTATTGCCTGGGCTTGGGACTGGTATTTGGCGGCTGGAACCTGATCTGGCTGGCCTTGCGCACCCGCATGTTGCCGCAGCAGGCCTCGACCGACGTGCTGGTGCAGCGCAACAGCGGCGACGACCGCCCGTTCGATGCCGGGTTGCACGATGTCGCCGCCGGCCTGTCAACACGGCTGGACAGCTCGGCAACGGCGGCAGCCGCATCGCTCATGGAGTCCTTGCCGCCACTGACGGTCCACGTCTGGACACCCACTGGCAGCGCCAAGGGGCCAGCCCGGCGGCAACCGGTGATCGACCGCTACATCGCGGCGGTGGACGTCAACGGCGTCATCTCGACCGGCCATGCTGCCTTGGAGATATCACCCGAGCTCTACATCAGCCTCTACCCGGCCGAGGAAATCGACCGCTCGCCCGACCAGTTTGCGCGCCTGCTGCGCGCCACCGCAGACAACGACATCAAGGGGCGTTATCTGAGCGACTACCGTAGCGAGGCCGCAGCCTGGTGCGAATCGACAGAAAAAATCATCTTTCGCGACTATCGCCGTGCGCCGCTGGACCGCTTCTGGCAGCATTACCGTCAGACGGAAATCTACAATCTCACCTACCGCAACTGTTCCAGCACCGTGGCGCGTGCCTTGGAGGCGGCGCTGGAAGGCGTCATCGGCGGTCGCGACCGGCACTGGTTCAATGCGGTGCGCATGATGTTCACGCCCGAGATCTGGGTCGCCAGTCAGATCCGCAAGCGTGCCGTCACCATGGCCTGGACGCCCGGCATGGTACTGGACTATGCCCGCGCCTTGCGCGCCGTGGTACACCCGCGCCCCTTGTCCTGGGCCGCTTCCTTGCACCAGGCGCTGCGCCAGAGCCGACGCCTGCGCCAAGGCTGGCGTGCGACACGCCGGTCCACCCGAACCGAAGCTTCCACCGTGAAAGAGCCATGAGCCAAGCTACGCCCTCGCAGGAACACTGGATCGACGCCGCCGACGGCACCCGCCTGTTTTGCCGTGACTGGCTGCTGCCCGGCGCCATGGCGGCGGTGCAGATGGTCCATGGCCTGGGCGAGCATGGCGGCCGCTATGCCGCACTGGCGCAGTTGTTCAATGAAGCCGGCCTGTCGGTGCGCATCTGCGACCATCGCGGCCACGGCAATTCGGGAGGCCGGCAGGGCAGCCTGATCCAGTCGGATGATCTGTTGCGCGACCTGAAGCAGAGTTTCGATGATTTCAGCCGCCGCACGCTTTGCACGCCGCTCCTGTTCGGCCACAGCATGGGCGGACTGGTAGCGGCGCGCTTTGCCACTGGCGGCTTCAGCCCGGTGCGCGCGCTGGCCTTGTCGTCACCCGCGTTGGCGCTGGATCTGGCGGGTTGGCAGCAAGTGCTGCTCAAGCTTTCCACGGGCATCGCGCCAGGCCTGGCGCTGCCGACCGCCTTGCCGGCCAGTCGTATTTCGCATGATCCGCACCAGGTGCAGGCTTATCGCCAGGATCCGCTCAACCACGGCAAGATTCCGCTCGAATCTCAATTCATGC
>NZ_BADI01000310.1:0-2689 GCF_000333555.1 Herbaspirillum sp. B65
CGCTTATCTCTCGGTCGGCAGGAACCGGCGCCGCTGTCTTCGCCGCGCGCACTGGTCGCCTGGCTGCTGCACAAACGAGCGCTGGAGAGAGCCGCGGGCCAGGCCTGCTCGGGTGATAGCTGCAACGTCGACCATATGGCCGAGGACGTCCAGGCACTGCTCGACGGCAAGGATGCCCGCTTTCTGGCCCAGCCCACCGCTGATAGCCGGGCCAGCACCTTCTTTCGCGACGACAGCCGGGTCGCGCTCCACTGCACGGTGGCCGAGGCCAGCCCCACGCTGACTCATGCCGCTGCCGCCTTGCAGATGGGTGTGGCGCCGACGACGGGAGCTTCCTTGGCCAAGGGGCCGGTCGCGCCCCCGGCGGCGGCTACGGCCGCGCCTCAGCAGGTAAGCTGGATGGATCATTTACGCATCCGCGGCAACCCCGACCAGCTCTCCATCGATCATCGCGACAAGGCCGCCTTTGCCTCGGTGGATCGCGCCCGCCTGGCGCTGGCCAATGACGACGTGGCGCAGTCGCGCACCAATGATGTGGTGGTCTATGCCGGCTATGCGCTGGACAAGCGCCCCATGGGGGAGCCGGGCAGCACCTACGAGGCGGTACCTTACGTCGGCTTCAAGCAGAATCGCGTCATCAACTATGATTCCGGCAATCCCGAAATCACCACCACGCGCACCAGCCAGGTCGGCATGTTATCGGCCTTCCATTTCGCCCACGCCGACACGGCCAATACCGAAGACCTGACCGCGCGTCCCGACTACCTGGTCAACAACACCGATGGCAGCCGCCTGTTGACGGTCAACTTCACCCTGACGCCGGTGCGGCCGGGCATACTCAATGATTTCCTGCGCTGGGGCAATGGGCTGGCCTTCAAGCCCATCCTGATCGGCCAGAGCCGCAACGGTATCTACATCAATCGTGGCGACCCGGACGTCTATGCGCAGCATCGCGACTTCATCCGCCTGGGGGCGCAGGCCGGTTTCACGCTGTCTTCCACCAATCCGGCGCTGCCGTTCGACTTCACCACCACCTTCACCGGACTGAAGGCCTTGCAAGGCAACCGCAGCATCCATTACTGGAAATCGGTGCTGACCTATAACTTCAACCAGAACGTCGGCCTGAGCCTGGATTATTCCGATGGTCCGTTGCCTGATAGCGGCGATGCCGAACGTAAGTGGGGGGTGGCGGTGTCGTCCAAGTTCTAGGGTGGGATAGGGCTGGATACGTCTTTTTCGGGCTTGATGGGGGCGTGAGCGTCCAGCGGGTCGATCACGGTGGGATCGTGCAGGACAGACAGTTCCAGCGGCATCCGGTCGATATTGAGATAGACCCGGTAGCGTGAAACACCCTCGGCATACGGACGTTCATCATCGATTGAAACGTTCTAGTCCGACTGTTTTCCCGGAAATGATGGACAATTTTCCAGATCAAGGTTCATGTCGTAAATCATGTCGACCACCTTTCCTGTTCTCAGGTCCACGACATCTTCATCCACTATCGCTGTTTTTTGATTCCTACTGAAGGCCGCTTCGTAGGGACCCCTCGTCCTCGTGTAATGATTGATAGGCTTTCTCCTTTCTAGATCGATGACGTACACCTTGCTAACGGGCGGGGCGCCTATCCGCGCTTTACTTAGATCTTGTCCCCATGCAATGGCACGGGTTCTTGAACAGTTGACGGCCCAGTCGCTCACTCGGATACCTAGCTGAATAGAAACCGTATGTTTTCCTACTTCGAACGCGAACCCATTTTCCCCTGCGCGAAACGAACTGCGAAGTTCAAGGTTCGCGGCGCTGATCGGATCTGGAAATAAGAAGAACATTGGGAGAAATAGTACGAGAGGATATTTAGATTTCATCGCCGAGGGTGAGGTAGGACAACATCGTATAAGTTGATTCTAATCGCAGGCATCGTCGGTTTCGGTGATCCACCATCTCCCTTTTTTGCGCACCAATTCCCGGCCGGAGAGGCAGGCTTCATTGGGCATGTAGGTGATGCTGATCCGATCGGCGGTGATGTCTAGACTTACATCCCAGGCTTCGCCTACGCTCAGCAATCGTTCTGCAAGTTCGCCGTCGGCTTTGATCGACTTGGTGCGCTCTATATAGTTTTCATCCACCTCTTTGCTTTTGATGAATTTACGCATGTGTCGTAACAAGTAGGTCTTGCTGGCTTCTGTTTTTTCAGCGCATAAAAGGGTGTCAACCAAGTCACGCGCATCCTCCGGTAGTGTCGCCAGCATGGACTGCTTTTTTTGGGGAAGACATGCGTTATCTTTCATCTCTCCATGAACATTAATGGGGTGGAAATCAGTATGCGATGGGCTTGCCCATGCAGCAGTGCAGAGGATGAAGAACGTATGAAATAGAGCAAGATGAGATTTGTTTTTCACAGGATTTCTGACGCTAAGATAGTGATATCAAAATGACGCACGTGTGTCTTCTCGTTATCTGTTATTTGCATATTCCGGATTGGCGCATTTTTGTCTTTGCTATTGGTGTCCAGGTACCATGGATCAAATATCTGCGAAACCACTGGGCACTTCATCAGTGACTTTCTAAATTCCCTGACCTTGTTGGGCTCGTTCTTATTCCTCTCATCGCTCCATGCAATTTTAGCCATATGGCGCTGTACATCTGCTTTCGCAACTCGCTCTTTCGCTATGGGACGGCTCGGGGTTTCTGA
>NZ_BADI01000309.1:0-1246 GCF_000333555.1 Herbaspirillum sp. B65
AGCCCGGCAGCGCCTGACCAAGGCCATGCTGGCGGCCTTCGATCCAGTCTGAGTGGAGCCAGGGGCGGCGGCAAGCTCAACAGGCGGCAATGTCCTACACGATCTTCATCTTCCTGCCGACTGTGGCACCCGGGTCCCAACTTCATAATCCACGTTAATTTGATGGCTCGGTGTGTCCGGGCCATCCACCAACCTGAAGAGCACGTCCAGACGTGACATGAACAACAAGGATTTGGCCCACGCCATGAACACCCTCAGCCACAGCACTTCGCTGACCCAGCTGTTGACCCGTCCCCTGATGCCCTCCCTGATGCCCCAGACCTCCGCCATCCAGCCGAGCAAGCTGCCCGTGGCGCTGGTAGAGCGCTTGCTGGCGCAGGAAGATCGCTGCGGGATGCGCCCGGCCGGCTTGCCCCTGGCCACCTTCAATGCGCCCCAGCCAGCAGCGCATCGCGCCGCCACCTTCAGCTATCCCCTGCATATCGACCGCGCCAGCATCGATGCCTTGCCCGCTGCCTGCGGCGTCTACATCCTGCGCGGCGTGGATGACGTGCCCCTGTACGTGGGCCGCAGCGTCAACCTGCGCAGCCGCGTGCTGGCGCAGTTGCATCATCATGAAGATCAGTTCCTCATTGCCCGCACCCGTCGCATCGAATGTCGCCGCACTGCGGGCGAACTGGGCGCGGCCTTGCTGGAAAACTGCCTGCTGCGCGACCTGCGACCGGCCCACAACAAGAAACCGCGCAGCAAGCGTGGTCTGTTCACGCTGCGGATGAGCCCGCAAGGACAGCCGCTGGTAGCCGAGCTCACCGAGCGCGAGTCCAGCCGTGCCGAGAACCTGTTCGGCCTCTACACCAGCCAGCGCGCCGCCCAGGAAGCCTTGCACAAGCTGGTGGAGCGACATGGCCTATGCAGCATCGTTACTGGCCTGGAACAGGCGTCCAGCCCGGGCATGGCCTGCTTTGGCCGTCAGATCCGCCGCTGCCGTGGCGCCTGCACCGGCGAAGAATCGCATGAACAGCACCAGCAACGCCTGCTGCAAGCACTGCAAGACCTGCGTATCCTGCCGTGGCCCTATGCCGGACCGATGGGCATCATCGAGCAAGGCGACGGCTGGCAGCAGATCCACGTGATCGACCACTGGCGCTACCTGGGTTCGCTGGATCGCCAGCAGCGCCAATTGCAAGCGCGTCCGGCCGCCAGCCCTCAGGTTTTCGACCTGGAGAGCTACAAGCTGGTGATCCAG
>NZ_BADI01000308.1:0-4039 GCF_000333555.1 Herbaspirillum sp. B65
GAGCCAGAGCATGGCTGATCGCGCCACCAGGCCAAGTCCATGTTCCTGGCCCAGGTCAGCCATGAGATCAGGACGCCCCTGCACGGGGCTATCGGACACATGGAGTTGCTGGCCCGCGAACACTTGTCGCCTTCGCAGCACCAGCGCATCGAACTCATCCGCCATGCCTTCGACATGCTCATGAGCCTGGTCAACGACATCCTCGACATCACCAAGATCGAGACCCAGACCATCACCCTGGCCGCGGAAGAACTCAGGGTCAATGACCTGCTGGAAGAATGCGCGCAATTGTTTGCCCCCTTGGCACTGGACAAGGGCTTGCAGTTCCACTGCCTGCCCTGTGCCGCACTGGAGCAGCCTGTGCGGGGTGACCCGCGCCGTCTGATGCAGATCCTGCAAAATCTGGTAGGCAACGCGGTCAAGTTCACCGCCAGCGGCCGCATCACGCTCTCCGCGCAGTTGCTGCAGAGTTCCCAGGACAAAAGCATCGTGCGATTCGAAGTCGCCGATACCGGCATCGGCATTTCCCCCAGCGCGCGCCAGCGCATCTTCAAGTCCCTGCAACAGGCCGACGACAGCATCAGCCAGCGTTTCGGCGGCACCGGCCTGGGCCTGTCGCTGTGTCGACGCCTGGCCGAATTGATGGGCGGCGACATCACTCTCGATAGCGAAGTCGGAAAAGGCAGCACGTTCGGGGCCGAGATTTCACTGGCGAGAATTCAACCAGCAGAGCAAGCGTGGGTGCCTCCGCTGCAAGGCAGGAAGGTGGTAGTGCATGTCCAGGATCCGGCGATGGCGGCGATGCTGCGCGCGTACCTGCAGCACTGGGGCGCCCAATTCGTGGCACCGGCATCCGCGGCCCCGGCAATGCTCCATCTGATCGCGCCGGACGGAGTAGCGGCGTTCATGTCCACACCGATGAACACGTCGATGGCAAGCGTACTGATTCGTCCTGACGTGGTCCGCCAAAGCAGCAGCATGGGGCACTGGCGCCAGGTCAGCGCCTTCGATCGCCGTGCCTGGTGCAGCGCCCTGGCCGACCAGGCGCAGACCGCAACGGCATCGGCGCCAAGCCTGCTAGTCAACCCGGACGTTGCTGGCGCATTGGAGGTGCTGGTGGTGGAAGATGACTACGTCAACCTGACCCTGATCGAACAACAATTGCGGGTGCTCGGCTGCAAACACCTGCGCCTGGCGCGTGATGGCCTGGATGCGTTGGCCCAGTGGCGGGCGCAACGACCGGACCTGCTCATTACCGACCTGGGCATACCGGAACTGGATGGCGTCTCTCTGGCCAAGCGCGTGCGTCAAGAGCAGACGCAGGCCCGCATCATCGCCACCACTGCTGCTGGCCCGGCAAGCCTGGCGCAATTGCCGACTGGCTTGTTCGATGCCGTGCTCCATAAACCTAGCTCGCTGGAGCAACTGCGAGAACTGCTGACCCGGTTCGGCCAAGCAGCTGCGCCGATGCAAGCTCTTGCCGAGCCGCTGGATCGGATATTGCTGGAAGCTTTCCGTCAAACGTGGCCACAGGACAAACACAAGCTACAGCAGGCGCTCCAGGCACGTGATGCGCAACGGGTCATGCGCATCCTGCATCGCTTGCAGGGTGGCTTGCAAGCGCTGGGCCGGGAGCAATTGGCGGCCCGCAGTCAGACTCTGCAAGCCGCTGTTGCTGCGGCCGAAGAAAATGGTTGGCGTGATTGCGAGCGCTGGGTCGACGCGGTGGAGGCCGTGATTTGAATGCCGTTCGACTCGCAAAAATCAGCGTGTCTCGCTTCCCCCTCTACTGCCGCTACGTTCCTGCTCTAAGCTTCCGTATGATCAAATGACTTCACACCGTCGAGCTGCATCAAGGTCTGCATCGCTTTTTGAAATTCTCTTTCGGACATGCGACTGAAGACAATGAAGACTTCATCGTATCGCTCATCCTGTTCGCGCTTGACCACGAATTTGCTGACGCAAGCGGCTGAATTTCCCAGCAAGGCAGGAAGATGGCTCATGTTGAAGCTATCCGCCAACACCAGGAACTTGACCCCGCGCTTCTGCTTGTCAGCAAAAAAACGCCGCTCCAAAGGCTTCATGCCAGCCAAGATAAGAAGCACGATCAAGGTTCCAGCGATCGCAGCCACATACATGCCTCCACCCACCGCCAGGCCGATAGCGGCGACCGTCCACAAGCTAGCCGCGGTGGTGAGACCTCGGATAATCTCACCCCTGAGCAGAATGGAACCAGCCCCCAGAAAACCAATACCAGAGACCACCTGGGCTGCCATCCGAGAGGGGTCCAGCACAACCTTGTCGGACTGCAGGATGTGGGAAAAGCCATAAGCAGATACCAGCATGATCAATGTGGAGCCCACACTCACCAACATGTGAGTCCGCAATCCTGCTGCCCAGGAAAGGCGCTCACGCTCCACTCCAATGAGACTCCCCAGCACTGCTGAGACGATCAGCCTAAGGATGACCTCGGTTGCTGAAATCATGTATTGCTCCTTTTCGAAAAAGCGCGGCGTGTGCAGCAGGCACATTTGCACATCGATATTTTTATTAATAAATAATTTATATTATTTATTAATACATGATTGGACAGGATAAAGAGTGATAGTTCCACGGCTGTGCTGGCCGCTCTAACACCAAATGCGATCGACGTCTCCCTTAAGCTGTACAGACGTAACGTGTGGAAATTGGCGGCATAGTCCGTGCAAAACTGCACCTCGCCTATTCCTACAGAAATTAGCGAGACACGCTGATCGTCATGCCTGAAGACGTCGCCTTACGATGACTCGACTTTTCTAGTCCGTCGGGCCGATCCGACGGTCATGCGCTTCTTAGGATAAATGCCAATATGAAGATCGACTTGCCATCACATCCCGGCTTGCACGCCAAGACGCTACGCTTGATGACCTCTTTTTCCGGTGCCCTGGCCCTGGGTCTGTTCACGCAAGGAGCTCATGCAGATCCTTCACCAGCACTGGATCGCTTCAGCCTGTCCGCGGGCGGCTATTACGTCAATCCGACCTTCAACATCCAGGGCAATACGCGTTACGGCTCGGCTGAAAGCGGCGACATTGACCGCAACCGCACCACCCTGCCACGCGTGCGCGCCGAACTCCTGCTGGGCGACAGCCACGGGCTGTCCTTCGATTACTTCCGCTACCGTAATGACTACGACTACAGCACCACGCGCTCCTTCAATGTCGGTGGCACGCCAGCGATCCTGGCCGGCACGGCCAATGCCAACATCCAGGTGGACTTGCCTCGCTGGCCTACAAGTGGTGGCTGGGCAAAGGTAATGACGTGTTCGGCATCGGCCTGGGCGCCGGTTATTACCGCGCCCACTATGACCTCCGCGCCAATGGTGTCTTCAACGGCAGCACCGGCGCACTCAACGAGAGCGGCACCGAGAAGACCTTTGCACCGCTGGTGGAGCTCGGCTGGAAGCACGCCTTCAGCAAGGATCTGCGCCTGTATGCCGAGGCTTCGGGCGTCAAGAAAAATTGGGGGACGGTGACCGGCCACATCTACGGTGCGGCACTAGGCGTGGAATGGTATCCACTGAAAAACCTCGGCATCGGTGCCGACTACGGCATCACCCGTATTCATATCGAGCGTGACGGCGGCAATTCGCAGGCCGCGTTCGATGTCAAGCTGACTGGGCCGTCGGCCTATCTGAAAGTGCGGTTCTGATCTCTGTGGCTATACCAGTTCCAGAGGACGGATCAATGTCGCTTTTGAGACATAAAAAAACGCCTAACCATTGAAATTCAATAAGTTAGGCGTTCTGTTCTGGCGGAGAGGGGGGGGATACTTCCCCACAACTAACTAACCCACTGATTCTTATAGGAAATTTTATTTCCGACGTTACAGGTGTCCCAAAATTTTCGGTATCCCAAGTTGTGACACCGGAGCATTCTAACTGGACAATTTCATAACGTGAAGTGTGCTCGTATATCCAACGAAATTCAGGTCATGTCCTATCATTTTTCTTCGATAAAGCTTCCACTTGCTGATCCGGACAATATTACCATTTATGCAA
>NZ_BADI01000307.1:0-12819 GCF_000333555.1 Herbaspirillum sp. B65
GGCGCCCTGTTGCTACCGGTGGTAGCAGCCCATGCCCAGACCAGCGCCACCCTGCCCAAGGTCGAAGTGACCGCCACCCAGGAATCGGACTACAAGGCCGACAAAGCCTCCTCGGCCAAGTACAGCCAGCCGCTGGTCGATACCCCACAGACCCTGACCGTGATCAAGAAACAGGACCAACTGGGCGATGAACATAGGTTTGCCGCGCTCAAGCGGCTTGGTAAAGAACGAAGTCGTACATTCACGTCAATATCCAATATTTAGCCGGCCCGCCATCGGCTAATGGGGATATTGCAGCCTTGGTCGAATTAATCCCTAATTGAGCAAAACCTTAATTCTAGACTTTCGTACAGCATTTCCATTTTACTTAAGCTCTGTGACCACTGACGACGCTGCATCGTCTATTGGTGGTGCCAGAACTTCTTCGTGGAAAAAACACTCCATGTAGTCAATCTCGCCAAGACGATGTCCGTACCAGCCTCTGGCACCCGCCATACTCACCTTACACCGATGCCTTCAATGAATCCGGAAGAACTTCCTCAAATAACATCAAAAAAAAACCGCAATCCCAAGGGGTTTTCGACCCAATTTGCATAACGATTTGGATTGACAGGCAAGAAGCTAACGAATTTGTCACATTCGTTCATTACGATGTCCATGCATCCGGTATCCCGGTCAACAAAAACGTTTAAACACAAGATGGAGCATTGATGAGCTTGAGGAAGATTCTCGGCCCGGTTCTCGCTGTACTGGTACTCGCTGGCGTCGCCGGCGCCGTCTATGTATCCCACACCCGACAGGTCGATTCAGATACGCGGGCCGCGGCCCGGGCCGCCATGGTCCACCTGAAAGGCATGATCGGCTCTGAAAAGGAGTCATTCTTCAACGACCCGTCAGTTGTCAAACTGTTAGCCAAGCATGGCTTTGAGCTGACGGTCGAGAAGGTCGGCTCCCGCGAAATTGCTTCACGCGACCTGGCTGGCTACGACTTTGCCTTCCCGGCCGGCACGCCAGCGGCGATCACGCTTCAGAACAAGATCAAGGCAAAAGAGGTCTTCACGCCATTCTTCACACCGATGACGATCGCCAGCTGGCGCCAGCTCATACCGGTGCTCGAACGGTCTGCCGTAGTGAAAAAGGGCGTGGATGGCGCATGGTATGTGGTCGACATGAGCAAATTGCTGTCCATGAGCGAAAAGGGAATGCGTTGGAAGGACCTGCCCGGGAACACGGCGTTCCCGACCGGAAAAGCCATCCTGATCAGTTCAACCGACGTTCGCAAATCGAACTCGGGCGCAATGTACCTGGCGCTGGCCTCCTATGTCACAAACGGCAACAACGTGGTAGACAACAACGAGCAGTTGCACAAGGTGCTTCCTTTTGTGACCTCGCTCTTTGCCCGCCAGGGCCTGCAGGAGTCGAGTTCCGCCGGTCCCTTCGAAGACTTCACGACCATGGGCATGGGCAAAGCGCCGCTGGTCTTCATCTACGAAAGCCAATTCCTGGAATATCAGTCCAAGCGCGCCCAACCCAATCCGGACATGGTGCTGCTTTATCCCCAGCCGACGCTGTACACCAAGCACACTTTGGTGCCCTTCAACGAGAATGGCCGGCGGCTAGGCGAGCTGTTGTCGACCGACCCGGAACTGCAAAAGCTCGCCGCCGACTATGGCTACCGCACATCAACGCCTGATCTGTTCACTTCGTTCCTGAAGCAAAAGAAGCTTGAGGCACCGACGATCTTGACCGACGTCATCGATCCGCCCTCGTATGAAATTCTCGAACGCATGATCAAGTCCATCGAAGCAAAATTCCAATAAGCCCCGGAGGAACGCATGGAAAGCCAAGAGCAGACAAAGAAATTCACGCTGACACCCCCGGAGGTATTGGAAGAGGTACCGGCGACGCAGGCTACTGAGTCGGTTGAGTTGGCGCCCCAGGTGAAGACACAAGTGGAAAACCAGGTGGCGTCGTTCGTTGCAACCCTGCTCAAGGAAGATGTCCAGAGCGAATCATTTCAAAAGAACCTTGACGCGGCCTTCCGCCTCGGTCGGGAACAGATCTCCAACGCCGCCGCCCTGATGAGCGGTCGTTTCATGGACCGCAATTTCACCGGCATCGAAGAATCTTCCGCATTCAAGGCCATCCAGTCCATGCGTACCCAGCTCGACGAGCTCAACCCCGGACGGCAAGGGGATCTGATGGCGCCCCGCAAGATTCTGGGCCTCATCCCGTTCGGAAACCAATTGCAAGCCTATTTCCGCAAGTACCAGAGCGCCGGGGCGCAGTTGAAATCGATCATGACGCAAATCTACGCCGCCAAGGATGATATGGCGCGTGACGAGATCGAGATCAAGCAAGTACGCGCCAGCCTGTGGCAAGCCATGCTCAAGCTCAAGGAAGCGATTCACTTCGCCGAGCAGCTCGATGCCCAGTTGGCCACCAAGACCGCGTCCCTGCAAGCGACCGACCCTGTGCGCGCCAAGGCCATCGAGCAAGAGGTCCTGTTCTATACCCGTCAGAGCCTGCAGGATATGCAGACCCAGATGGCAGTGAACGTGTTCGGCTACTTGTCGACCGACATCTTGCTCAAGAACGCACGGCAAATGATCAACGGTTGCGATCGGGTGGCCACCACCGGCATGTCTGCCCTGGCGACGGCGCAAACGGTGGCCCGCGCTACTGGCAACCAGATCGAAGTCATGAACATGCTCACCGGAGTCAGCCAAAGTATCGGCAACCTGGTCTCCGACACAGCCAAGCAACTGGATCAGCACGTTCAGAAAACCGGCGAATTCGCCGCCAATCCGCTGATCGGGATTCAGGTCCTGCAGCAATCCCTGGATACCACCTACAAGGCGATGGACGCCATGGACAACTTCCGCTCTGCGGCGATTGAGAATATGGGCAAGAACAACCTGGTGCTGAAGAACCTGCTGACCAAGTCCGAGCAATACATCGAACGCAGCCGGGCCCAGCAAGCCCGCCAAGCCGGCACCACCACTTCCGTCATCGACGGTTCTGTCAATCTCTGAGGAAGCTGCCCATGTTCAAACATATCGCAAGCGTTGTGGCGCTCGCTCTGGCGCTGCTGGTCGCCGGCTGCGACAGCAGCAGCACAAGCGCATTCGGCTCCAGCAACAGCACTGTGCTCACCGTGATGGCTGGCTCCGAGCTCAAGGACATCGAACCCCTGCTGCCGCAGATCGAAAAGGCCACGGGGATCAAACTGCAGCTCAATTACGCCGGCACGCTGGAGGCGGTTGAACGCTTGCAGGCAGGCGACGCCACTGATCTGGCCTGGCTGGCCAACAATCACTATGCGATGCTGGTGCCAGATGCCAAGTCCAAGATCATCGCCTCGGAGCGAACCATGCTCACGCCAGTGGTTCTGGGCCTCAAAGCAAGCAAAGCGAAAGAACTGGGATGGGAAAACAACCCTCAATTGACTTGGAAAGATATTGCAGTCGCCGCCGAGAAAGGCAAGTTCACCTTCGGCATGACCAACCCGACCTCGTCAAACACCGGTTTCTCCGGTCTGCTTGGCCTAGCCAGCGCGCTCTCGGGTAAAGGGGATGCGCTCGAAGAGAAAGACATTGATTCCCAGCGTCTCGCCGCCTTCTTCAAAGCGCAGCGGCTCACAGCGGGCAGCTCCGGCTGGCTGGCCGACGCCTTCATGAAAGAGCAAGGGAAGGTCGACGGCATCATCAACTATGCCTCCACCCTGCAGTCCATGAACAGGAATCCTGAGCTGACCGAAAAGCTGGTCCTGATCTATCCACGGGATGGCATCGTGACAGCAGATTACCCGCTGATGCTGATCAATCCGCAGAAGCGCGCTGACTATGACAGCTGGTGGCCTATATCCGCGGTGTGGAGTTCCAGCGGGAGATGGCAAAACAAACGCTGCGCCGGCCGGTCAATCTTGATGCAATCAGCCCAGGCGACGCCGTACCGGCGCTCGCCGAGCTGTCATTCCCGGCAAAGCTGGCGTGGTTGATGCCATTCTCTATGCTTTCGACAATACCGTTCGCCTGCCCACAGACAGCACCTTTGTCTTGGACACCAGCGGGTCCATGTCCGGCCAGCGCATCGACAGCCTGAAAACCACCATGCTCGGCCTGGCCGGGGCAGATACCTCCATCAGCGGCCGCTTTGCCAAGTTCCGCAACCGCGAGCACATCACCCTCGTGCCGTTTAATCACCGTGTCATCTCCAGCGTGTCGTTTGTCATGGGCGAGAACGCCAGCATGAACCAGCAAACGCTCCAAAGACTGGAGCGCAGCGTCAACGCATTGCGTGCCGATGGTGGCACTGCGATCTATTCCGCCACCCAAACGGCATATGAGAGCGCAGTTGAGCGCCGTCAAAAGGATCCGGCAAGGTTCTACTCGGTGGTGGTGATGACCGATGGCCAGAATGGCGATGGCATCAGCATCGACCAATTCGCCGACTGGTACCGCTCCTTGCCCCCGCAGGATCAAGGCATCAAGGTCTTCACGGTCATGTTCGGTGAAGCCAGCGCCCGCGACCTGAAGAGACTCGCTGAAATGACTGGCGGGCGTCTCTTCGATGGCCGCACCTCGGGTCTGAAGGCCATCTTCAAGGAAATCCGCGGGTATCAATGATGAACAAGCCATCGTTCAAGCTCCAGGTGCTGCTGTTCTTGTACAGCACCCGCAACCTGGCCGGCTGCGTGCTGGCGCTAATCGGCCTGGGCTGCTTCTTTGCTGGCTTCATCAATGACTGGTGGTACGCGATCGTCGTGGCAATGTACGTGGCGGGATGGCTTGCTGCGCCACAGGACAGGGAGCTCAATCTGCAGATACTGCAACAGGAACACGAAAACCAGATGCGGGAGACGATTGACCAGTTGCTCACGCAAGCCGGGTCCAGGTTACCGAAAGAGGCCATCCAGAAGCTCAAAAAGATGGGGGAGACGATCGAAGACCTGGTGCCCAAGATTCAGGCCGGCCAGGTGACCATGCAACACTCCATCGTGCTCATCAATGCGGTGACACGAGATCTGCCGCAGACCGTGCGCAATTACCTGCAGCTACCACCGGCGTTTGCGGCTGTCCATACGGTGGAGGGTGGCAAGACCTGCAAGCAACTGCTGCTTGATCAACTGGACATCCTGGGCAATCAGCTAGCCAAGCTCACGGAGTTGATCAACAAAGACGATGCCGAGGCGCTGATCAAGAATGGGAAATTTCTGCAGGAGAAATTCCAGCCGGTGTCCTTTCTCTGAAACACCGTCGATGCAAAACAGAAGGGGAAGGACGAGGTTGTTGGACGCTAGATCCGACTCTTTTCATGCAGTAAATTCAGGCCGTAGTATCCCAGTAAAAATGAATAAACTCGTCTTCATATTCCGCGACTAGCGAGACGATGAAATCGGTTTTCATCGAGTATAAAAGCACTGCTCCCAAAAATTTCCCAATGGCTTTAAGCGGAAGTTCAGGTCTCACGATTAGATCAACGCATCGGTCAGCGACCAAATCATTAAAACTTCTCTCACTTATTGGTTCAAAAGCGGAACCGGATAGGTAGCCTGCGAAATACTCTTCTCGCCCTGTCCAGCCTTGAAGCCATTCCGAGCAGAGCCAAAAATCAATCCCGTTGTCGCTGTCTGCTTTTGGAGCTCTTGTTATACGTATTGTTTGCTCGCCGTCTGGTGGATTAAACGCATACGGTGGATATACGTGAAAACTTACTCCACGATAGCAACCCAGTCGGTGCATTTTTGTTGGTAGCTTCCCCAGAATATTCTGAAAGTCTTTTTTCTCAAACATACGGTACTTATCTCATCTAGAGCGTCCGCTTCTGGCCGATGCCGTGTAAAAACGCAGAATTTTTCAAGCAGTTCAGAAATCGGCTTATCAGACAGCCGCCATTCAATTTTCGTGACCGATCCGCTTCCGGTCGAATGCAGACTTCTAGTCCTTCTCCTCTTTGGTCCGAGGTCTGCCTTTTCCAGCACGCCACACGCACCAGATCACCGCCGCGGCAACCTCACCGTCACCATGGTCTGCACCTGGTCATCGGAGGTCATGGTAATGCTCCCCCCATGCGCCTTGACGATCTGCTGCGCAATGAACAAGCCCAATCCCAGCCCTTCCTTGCGTCCGATTTCACGCCCGCCACCGCGGAAAGGATCGAAGATCACCGGCAGCAATTCGGCCGGGATCACGCCGCGATTGGCGATGGTCAGCACCACCTCATGTTCGCTGCGGCCATCGAGGCCGATGCAGATCGGGCTGCCGGCCACGCCATGCTGCAAGGCATTGCCCAGCAGGTTGGCCGCGACCTGGGCCAGGCGGTCGCCATCCCAGAAACCGTTATCGTCACCCTCGATGCGGCGCTCGATCACGCTGCCCGGATAGGTGGCCTGGTATTCCTGCACTACCCGTTCCGTGATCTCGCCCAGGCAGGCGCTGGCGCGCGCCAGCGGAATGCCACCGGCCAGGCGGGCGCGGGCCAGATCCAGCATGTTCTCGATCAGCTTGGCCATGCGCTTGCCGCCATTGAGGATCTGCTGCGAAGCTTTCTGCGCCACCTCTTCCTTGTAGGTCCGCTGCAGCAGGGTGGCGGCCATCACCACCGCGCTCAAGGGATTGCGCAGGTCGTGGCCGAGGATGGCCACGAACATTTCATTCATGCGCAGGGTCTCGGTGCGCTCGCGCAATTCCAGCGCCAGCAATTGCTTCTGACGATATAACTGGAAGAACACCTCGGCCTTGTTGCGCAGGATGTGCGGCTCAATGGGCTTGTAGAGAAAATCCACGGCCCCGCTTTCATAGCCCTTGAACAGGCGCCGTTCATCGCGCACACCGGCGGTGACGAAGATCAGCGGCACGTTGCGGGTGCGCTCGCTGCCGCGGATCAGTTCGGCCAGCTCGAAGCCATCCATGTCCGGCATCTGCACGTCGATGAAGGCCAGCGCCACTTCATGCTGCAACAGCAGCTCCAGCGCCTCCAGGCCCGAGCGGGCCAACAGCAATTCGACATCGTCCCGTTGCAGCAGCGCCGAGAGGGCCAACAAGTTTTCGTCGAGATCGTCGACCAACAGGAATTTCACCCGCGGCAGGTCTCGGTCTTTATGTTTTTCTATCACCTGCGTTCCTTTTCCTGGTCATTCCCGGTTACGCCCAGGGTGCGCAGCAGATCGGCGATCTGCGGGAGCGTGAGCACATAATCGATGTTTCCCAGCGCCAGTGCCTGCGCCGGCATGTAAGGCACCTGGGCCTGCTGCGGACTTTGCACCACGGTCACGCCACCGGCGCGGGCAATGGCCTGCAAGCCGGCTGCGCCATCGTGGTTGCCACCGGTGAGCACGATGCCCAGCAGGTGCGGGCCATAGACATCCGCCGCCGATTCGAACAGCACGTCGATGGCCGGGCGCGAGAAGTTGACCAGTTCTTCATTGGACATGGCCAGCAAGGGCCCTTCTTCGCTGCGATCGACCAGCAGATGATAATCCGGTGGCGCAAAATAGATCACGCCGGCCTGGGCCGGCTCCTTGTCCTGGGCTTCCACCACCGGTTGGGCACAGCGATCGGCAAAGATCGATGCCAGCAGGCTGGGCCGTTCACGCGGGATGTGCAGCACCACCATGGTCGCCACAGCCGCCCCGCGGCGCAAGGCCGGCAGGATTTCCGAGAGCGCTTCCACGCCCCCGGCCGAGGCGCCGATGACGATGGCCTCGATGCTGCGGCCAGCGAGGTCATTGAAACCACTGAGCTCACTGTGGGCCGGCCGGGGATTCACAACTCCCCCTTCTTCTGGAAGATGCGATCTTCGCGCACCACTTCATCAAAGGCCGGGCCATGCGAAGAAAACCGCAGCGACTCCTTGGAACCCAGGCCCAGGAAGCCCTTGCGCACCAGCGATTCACGGAACAGGCCCAGCGCACGTTCCTGCAGATGGCGGTTGAAATAGATCAGCACATTGCGGCAAGAGACCAGGTGCATCTCGGCAAAGACGCTGTCGGTGGCCAGGCTGTGGTCGGAAAAGACCACGTTCTTGCGCAAGGACTTGTCAAACATCACCGCGCCATAAGCCGCCGTATAGTAATCCGAAAGCGAAGTCCTTGCTCCAGCTTTCTGGTGATTGCTGGTGAAGCCGGCGATACGGTCCAGCTCGTAGACCCCGGCTTCGGCTTTCTTGAGCGCGGCCTGGTTGATGTCGGTGGCATAGATGATGCTGCGCTCGAGCAAGCCTTCCTCGCGCAGCAGGATCGCCAGCGAATAGACTTCCTCGCCACTGCTGCAGCCGGCCACCCAGATCTTGAGCGATGGATAGGTGCGCAGTAGCGGCACCACCTTCTCGCGCAAGGCCAGGAAATAACTGGGGTCGCGGAACATCTCGCTGACCTGCACGGTGAGGTAATCCATCAATGCCGGAAACACCGTCGCATCATGCAAGACCCTGTCCTGCAGTTGCGACAGGGTCTCGCAATCGAAGCGGATCATCGCGGTGGCCAGGCGGCGCTTCAAGGACGCCCCGGCATAGCCGCGGAAATCGCAGTGGTACTTGAGGTAGATGGCGTCCAGCAGCAACTGCATTTCGATATCGAAATGCCGGTTGGCCAGGGCCTGGTTTATTTGGGCATCCATACGCGTACCAGCGACAACAGTTTTTCCACATCCAGGGGCTTGGCGATGTAATCGTTCGCCCCGGCGGCCAGGCATTTTTCCTGGTCGTCCTTCATGGCCTTGGCGGTCAAGGCGATGATGGGCAGCCGCTTCCAGATGGCTTGCTTGCGAATCTCGCGCATGGCGGTCAGGCCATCCATTTCCGGCATCATGATATCCATCAGCACCAGGTCGATGGGCGCGCCCGGCTGCGCCTGACTGCGTTGCAGCGCTTGCAGCGCCTCGCGCCCATTGCGGGCGATGTCGACCTTCATGCCCTTGGGTTCCAGCACCGAAGAAAGCGCAAAGATGTTGCGCACATCGTCTTCCACCACCAGGATGCGGCGGCCTTCGAAGACCGTTTCGCGGTCGCGTGCCACCTTGAGCAGACGCTGGCTCTCGGGCGGCAGCGTGGTCTCGATCTGGTGCAGGAACAGCGTGACTTCATCGAGCAGGCGTTCGGGTGAGCGCGCATCCTTGATGATGATGGAGCGCGAGAAGCGGCGCAGGTTCTGCTCTTCCTCGGCCGACAGCGAACGACCGGTATAGACGATCACCGGCGGGAACGCCACGTGTTCCTGCTCGGCCATCTTTTCCAGCAACTGGTAGCCGGACAGATCGGGCAGGTTCAGGTCCATCACCATACAGTCGAAGGTGGTCTCGCGCAGGCGCGCCAGGGCATCGGCGGCGGTGCGCACACCGACCAGGTTGATGTTTTCACCAGCCAGCAACTGGCGGATGCTGTCGAGCTGGCGCGCATCGTCCTCGACCACCAGCACGTGCCGCAGACCTTGCAGGAACTTGGCTTCCAGCTTGCGGATGGCACCCACCAGTTCTTCGCGCTGCACCGGTTTCAAGGCGTAGCCGATGGCGCCACGCTCCAGCGCCTCCTGCGAATAATCGGCCACCGACACCACGTGCACCGGGATGTGGCGCGTACGCGGATTGCGCTTGATCTGGTCCAGCACGCCCAGGCCCGAGAAATCGGGCAGGTTCATATCCATCAGGATGGCGCTGGGGCGATACATCTCGGCGGCCGCCACACCCTCGTTGGCCGAATGGGTGACCACGCACTGGAAGCCCATCTCATGGGCCAAGTCGCGCAGGATCATGGCAAAGGCAGCATCGTCCTCGATCACCAGGATCAGGCGCGAAGCCGCTTCGATACGATCGCGGTCGTCGTCGATGGCGATGTCCTGCAGGCGTTTCTGGGGCGTCGGCACCACTTGCGGACCGGGGATGCGCACGTCCGGTGCGGTGGCCACCTGCGCCGCCTGCAAGGTCGCCGCAGCAGCCGCCGGGACCGGCAACGCGGTGCGCATGACGGCCTGCTCGGGGCGATAGACCTGGGGCAGCGAGAGCGTGAAGATGCTGCCTTCGCCGAGGCGGCTTTGCACCTCGATATCGCCCCCCAGCAGGTGCGCCAGGTCGCGCGAGATCGACAGGCCCAGGCCGGTGCCGCCGTACTTGCGGTGAGTGCTGCCATCGGCCTGGCGGAAGGCTTCGAAGATGAACTGGTGCTGCTCGGCGCCGATACCGATGCCGGTGTCGCGCACGGCAAAGACGATGCGCCCGCCCGCATCCAGCGAGATGCGCAGGCTGACCTCGCCCTTTTCGGTGAACTTGATGGCGTTGGAAAGCAGATTCTTGAGGATCTGGCCCAGGCGCTGCATGTCCGTTTCCATGCGCAACGGTACGCCCGGCTCGACCTCGACCTTGAAGCCCAGGCTCTTCTGCTGGGCCATCACGACGAAGCTGGCCTTGAGTTCCTCGGCCAGCTTGCTCACCACGAAGGATTCGCTGACGATATCGAGCTTGCCGGCCTCCATCTTGGACAGGTCCAGGATGTCATTGATCAGGGCCAGCAGGTCGTTGCCGGCCGAAGAGATGGTCTGGGCGAAGCGTACCTGTTCGTCGGACAGATTGCCCTGCTTGTTGTCGGCCAGCAGTTTGGCCAGGATCAGGGTGGAGTTCAGCGGTGTACGCAATTCATGGCTCATGTTGGCCAGGAATTCACTCTTGTACTGGTTGGCCCGCTCCAGTTCCGTGGCCTTTTCCACCAGCACCACCTGGGTCTTGGCCAGGTCTTCCTTCTGCAGCTCCAGCAACTGGGTCTGTTCTTCCAGTTGCGCATTGGTTTCTTCCAACTCGGCCTGCTGGGTTTCCAGGCGCAGTTGCGAAGCCTTCAGGGCCTGACCCTGCTCTTCCAGCTCTTCATTGTTGACCCGCAGCTCTTCCTGCTGGGCCTGCAATTCCTCGGACTGGCGCTGGGTTTCTTCCAGCAGTTCTTCCAGGCGGGTGCGGTCCTTGGAGGAACGCACGGCAATGGCGATCTGGTCTGCCAGGCGTGCCAGCAATTCCTCTTCCTCGGCGCGCACCTGGCGCAGAAAGCCCAGCTCGAACACCGCCTGCACCGTACCATCGGTGGCGGCCGGCACGATCAGCAGTTCGCGTGGGGCGTGCTGGCCGAGCGCCGAAGAAATGTCGAGGTAGTGCGCCGGCACCTCCTTGACATGCATCGGACGGTTGAGCTTGGCCGCCTGTCCCAGCAAGCCCTGACCATCGCGCAGGTGCAACGCTTGCGCAGCATGGGATGGCTCATCGACCTGCTCCAGCGCATAGCCGGCAAAGCGCTGGAACTCGCCGCGCTCATTGCGCAGGTAGATGGCACCGACCTGGGCATTGAGGTAGCCGGTGAGGAAGTCCAGGGTATTTTCGCCCAGGGTGGAAAGACGCTGCTCGCCCTGCAGACGCTCGGCCAAGCCCATCTGGCCGGCGCGGATCCAGGCCTGTTTTTCACGGGCGCGATAGTCGCGCGAGGTGGTCACGGCCGCCGTCGCAATCAACACCAGCAGCAGGATCGATCCACCCCAGGCCACGGCGCTGGAAAAGGCCACTGCCCCACGCCAGTCGGACTGACGCGATGCCAGCAGGTCGCGCTCCTGTTCTTCCATGTCGCGGGTCAGCACCCGCACGCGGTCCATGAACATCTTGCCGCGATCCGATTGCACCACCGCCAGCGCGCCCACCGTGTCGCCATTGCGGCGGCGGCTGATGGTCTCGCCCAGCTCGTCCAGCTTGTCACCCACCACGCGTTCTACCTGCGCAAGCCGCTGCAACTGATCGGGATTGTCGGCGAGCAGTTCGCGCAGCTTGGCGATCTCGCCCGGCAGGGCCGCGCGGGCCTGGTTGTAAGGGCTCAGGTAGGATTCGGTGCCGGTCAGCAGGAAGCCGCGCTGGCTGGTCTCGGCATCCTTCAGGGTCGATACCACGGCCTGCAACTGCTCGCGCACCTTCATGGTGTGGGACACCGCACTGGCCGCCTCACCTCGGCTGACTGAGGCTTCATAGGTAAACAGGGCAATGAGCAACACCGCCAGGATGGCCACGGCAAAGCCGATCAGCGGCCCCGGTGGCAGGGGCAGGCCGGAAAAGGCGCCCTTGTCCTGGCGTTTCAGGATGGCAATACGTTCTTCAGCTTGGCTGGAATAAACCCGCACGGTGCGCTCCGTTGTTGGAATCGTTGGTCGAGCTGCGGGGGTCTGTCGTGCTCTGCCCCCTCCCCTGGATATGACTGCCGGGAAAGCCGCACATGATACCGTCGGCTTCCGGTTTGCGCTGAGCGCCTGGCGCCGGCCGCTGACGCGACACCAGGAGGGCAACAACAGGCCCTAGGACAGGATGTTGTCATTTCGGTTCCGCAGCGCCCACATCTGGCGCGCGCGGCTGCTTCAGTTGCCGGCCAGGCCGGCGGCGATATTGATGGACAGGCCGATGATGGCGGCGTTGAAGACGAAGCAGATCAGCGAGTGCGCCAGCACCGACTTGCGCAGCGCCCGCGAAGCCACGGCCACGTCGGAGGTCTGCACGGCCACGCTGATGGTGAAGGCGAAGTAGAGGAAATCCCAGTAGTCCGGGTTGCGGATGCCGTCGGGAAAACGCAACGGCAGGGCCGCCGCATCATCATCGTCGG
The DNA here is from genome assembly GCF_000333555.1 of Herbaspirillum sp. B65. Classification (NCBI taxonomy): domain Bacteria; kingdom Pseudomonadati; phylum Pseudomonadota; class Betaproteobacteria; order Burkholderiales; family Oxalobacteraceae; genus Herbaspirillum; species Herbaspirillum sp. B65. Next base: position 12,610 of record NZ_BADI01000307.1, read on the forward strand.
CATAGAACAGGCGCGCGTAATGCAGCGTGAAAATGGTGCCGATCAGAGCCCAGGAGCCGAACACGGTAGAGGCCGTGAAGGCATAGCGCAGCAGACGGCCGCGCTCATCATGATGGCTGCTGCCGCCCAGCTCCAGCAGGATCGCCAGCAGGCTGGCCACTGCCGCCACGCAGACCATCACCAATACCACGTGGGCGCTTTCATCCTCGG
>NZ_BADI01000306.1:0-2255 GCF_000333555.1 Herbaspirillum sp. B65
AAGATGAGCGAGCCGAACTATCGCAGGCGGTAGAAACCGTGACGGTCTTCGCCTAGCTCTCGCCAGCCCACAAGGAACGCATCGTGCGCGTGCTGCATGACCGCGGCCACGTGGTCGGCTTCATGGGCGACGGCATCAACGACGCCCCGGCCCTGCGCGCGGCTGATATCGGTATCTCGGTGGATACGGCGGTGGATATCGCCAAGGAAGCAGCCGACCTGATCCTGCTGGAAAAGAGCCTGATGGTATTGGAAGCCGGTGTACTGGAAGGCCGCAAGACCTTCGCCAACATGCTCAAGTACATCAAGATGACCGCCAGCTCCAACTTCGGCAATGTCTTCTCGGTCCTGATTGCCAGTGCCTTCCTGCCTTTCCTGCCGATGCTGCCCTTGCATCTGCTGGTACAGAATCTGCTGTATGACGTCTCGCAGATTTCGATCCCGTTCGACAACGTCGATAAGGAATTCCTGGAAAAGCCGCAGCGCTGGGATGCCGGTGACATCGGCCGCTTCATGGTCTTCTTCGGCCCGATCAGCTCGATCTTCGACATCAGCACCTTTGCGCTGATGTGGTTCATCTTCGGCGCCAGCTCGCCGGAACATCAAACCCTGTTCCAGTCCGGCTGGTTCATCGAAGGTCTGCTGTCGCAGACGCTGATCGTGCACATGATCCGCACCCGCCGCATCCCCTTCTTCCAGAGCCGCGCCTCGTGGCCGCTGATGGGAATGACGCTGGCCATCATGGCCATCGGCATTGCGATCCCGATGACACCGCTGGCGCATTACTTCAAGCTGGAGGCGCTGCCGCTGTCCTACTTCCCGTGGCTGGTGGCGATCCTGGTGGCGTATGCGGTGCTGATTCAGGGGATGAAGGGGTGGTATGCCAGACGATATGGCTGGCAGTAAGCCTGAAGCCTGAGTGCTGGAACGAACAGGCCTGCTGCATGGGGTAACAGAGGTTGCACGAGCAAGCGTGATCGTTGCCAGGGCCTGTTTCAAATGGTCCCGCCGACATCGATGAGCCAAGCCGCCCAAGCTCCGCTCAGTCCGAGCGCAGCAGCAAGCGGCCGCTGGCCCCGATCTTGCATACCCCATGCACGTATCAAGGCCGAAGCCATGAAGCGCGGCCTATTCGGCACGGACCAAACCATGGCTGATAGCAAATTTTTCGCTTCGCATCGCCAGATTGTCAGGGTCTTTCCAAAACTGCTTATCCAGTTCGTCCAGTCGCTGCTGTAATGCATCGCTCTCGACAGACATTTGTATGCTTCGCCTGGCGCGTGTTTCTTCAGGAACGTCTGCAAATCCGAAAATCATTTGTTTTGCTTGTTGAAGCAATAGCAGACTCGTTGTAGCGCCCATCGCTTTCAAGCCATCAACAGCAGCAGAATACGTCGCGCCTGAACTGTTATAAAAATATTGATCGAAGCCGCCGTTGTAGACTTCGCCAGATAGACAGCCGACCGCCCAATATTGCCTTTCCACATCGGACAACTGCGCTATTCCCGCGTCAGACTTATACACCCTATCGACAAGCTCCCTCCAGTAAAGTCGGAATGGATCCGTTGCATCAAGCTCACGCTGCCTCTTGGCCTCGACTTTCGAAGCTTCAATTGCCGAGCGAGTTCCCGACTTGCAGGGCATGCAAAGTCCGCCCGTTCTTGCTGCAGTTTCCGGCAATATCAAAGCCGAACATGTCGAACATGGAATCTTCATTTTAAGATGCTGATCAAATTGATGGCGCTCATTTCATCAATAAGCGTGCGGCAATGTCCGCTTCGTCTGGGCCATTTTTTCTATTGTCCTTGCCATACGGCGTCGCGCGGACCAACTGGGCGATGAACATAGGTTTGCCGCGCTCAAGCGGCTTGGTAAAGAACGAAGTCGTACATTCACGTCAATATCCAATATTTAGCCGGCCCGCCATCGGCTAATGGGGATATTGCAGCCTTGGTCGAATTAATCCCTAATTGAGCAAAACCTTAATTCTAGACTTTCGTACAGCATTTCCATTTTACTTAAGCTCTGTGACCACTGACGACGCTGCATCGTCTATTGGTGGTGCCAGAACTTCTTCGTGGAAAAAACACTCCATGTAGTCAATCTCGCCAAGACGATGTCCGTACCAGCCTCTGGCACCCGCCATACTCACCTTACACCGATGCCTTCAATGAATCCGGAAGAACTTCCTCAAATAACATCAAAAAAAAACCGCAATCCCAAGGGGTTTCGACCCAATTTGCATAACGATTTGGA
>NZ_BADI01000305.1:0-1909 GCF_000333555.1 Herbaspirillum sp. B65
AAAAGCCTGTTCGCCGTATTTGGGATGAAGAGCTTGACGAGTTGGGTTCACTGCTGAAGGCGCCCAGTGCCAGAGGGGTGGACACCCATGTGGCCATCTATGGCAAGGGGACGTTGACCGGCCCGCAGACCTACGACATGGCCGAATGCGGCGCCAGCGCGAGGCTGCGCCTGGCCGGGCGGCGCCTGGCGGTGGTGGTGGCAGATGATGAGTCTGCCGTGGTGGCCGAGTTCGGCGATAGCAGCCCCGACCAGGCCACCTTGACCACCAATCCAGTCATTGCGCTACTGGCCGTCGAGTACATCAAGGCCGATGTCAGTGGTCGTCTGATGATCGATGCGATGTCTGCTGCCAGCTACAAGAAGTTGCTGGCAACGCCGGCCATGCACGCCATGCTTGAGCCGGTTGCGCCGGCCAAGCTTTAACTATTGGACGTCCTCACGACAATACCGCGCGCCGCTCTGGTAGCTGACGTAGTTTCAACAGCCTGGGACGGATGATGGTGACGACGATAATCCAGGCGCAGGCAATGGCCAGCAGATACAGTCCAATGAATCCGCTCAAGCCAAGGTGCGGGGTAAGCGCCTTGGCAATGCCCAGGAACGCGGCATAACCCCAGCTCACCGCACTGACCACACCGATGGAGAGCGTGAACATGTCCAGCATCGCGACACGCTGGTCGGTATGGGCCAGGCGTGGGAGGACATATAAATGGACCGCGATGCCGTTGATGCTGAGAATCGTGACCACCCCCAGCTTGGCCAGCAGCTTGCCGTTATGGGCGATGATGTTGGGGTCGAATCCGGTATCGACGCCGATCACCGTCAGTCCGGTCACCCACAATCCCAGCAGGGCGATCAGTACAATGGTGGCCAATTTATGAATCATCTGGGCGAGGAAGACATATCCTCGTTCCTTGAATACGAGAAAATCCAGCATCACGATGGACACTGCGGCGGCGAGCATGGAGATGATGTGGAGATAGATCATCGCAATGCGGGTGACATCCAAGAAGAGTTTCATGTTTCCTCAAAAAAAGAGTGTTCCGCTGCGTAAATACGGGGATGGCCTGAAATGGTTCGAAAAAATAAAATGAACCTTTTTTTGAGAAGTCGGCATCAACGGCACATCCAGCAAAAAAATAGAAATGCGCGGCCCTTTAGCTAATTCCATCGAACAAGAAGAAATCCACCTGCTCGAACGCATCTCGCATGGCGACAGGAAGGCTTTCGAGCATCTCTATAGAAGCTATTTCCCGCGATTGGCGCAGTTTCTGCGGCGCCTGGTCCGAGATGGCCAGTTGAGTGAGGAGATCATCAATGACACGATGTTTGTCGTATGGGGGAAAGCCAATACCTACAATCGGCAATCCAAAGTCTCGACCTGGATCTTTTCCATCGCCTACAGACAGGGCTTGAAGGCCTTGTCCATGGTGGACACGCCGGTGGAAATGGATATGGATGTCATGGCTTCGGAAGAGGTCGTCGAGCCGGAGCATCAGTTGGGCGAGACACAATTGCGACGCCATATCGGCGTCGCATTGGATCGCTTGTCTTTTGAACACAGGACCGTCATGGCATTGACCTATTTTCATGGAATGAGCTACGACGAAATCGCCGAGACCATGGGCTGTTCGATCAATACGGTAAAAACCAGGATGTTCTATGCGCGTCAGAAGCTCAAGGTCTTCCTGGCGGCATACGCATAGGAGGCGTAATGACAGAATATGAAATTTATTCCCACGATGAGATCGAAAGGCTGCTGCCGTGGTTCGTCAATGGGACGCTGGATGAAGATCAGCAACAGGCTATCAGGATCCATCTGAAATCCTGCGCGAAGTGCAATGCGGCCTACGAATGGGCGTGCCGGGAAAGAGCAGTGATCCACATGGAGCAGGACCCGATACCCG
>NZ_BADI01000304.1:0-1924 GCF_000333555.1 Herbaspirillum sp. B65
AAAAAGCTCCCTTGCCGCAAAAGCGGGTCGCCAGGAAACGGATGCCGCGGGCCTCGACCTTGGCTTTGCGGCGCAGGTATTTTCCATCTCCTGCGGCCCCAGGATCTTGCCGGCGAAGCGGTCGCCATGGCGTTGCAGGGTGGCCTGCAGGCGCGAGATCTGGAGGATGTCGGTACCGATGCCGTAGATCATGCAGCGCGCCTCAGGCCGGGCTCTTGAGCGCGTCCCGGCGCGCCTTGACCATGATGGCCTTCATTTCCGAGACCGCATTGCGCCAGCCGGCGAAGACTGCGTGAGCGACCACGGCGTGGCCGATGTTGAGTTCGGCGATCTGGGGGATGGCGGCAATGGCCTGGACGTTGGTGTAATGCAGACCGTGGCCGGCATTGACCTTCAGGCCCAGCTTCACGCCTTCCTGGACGGCGGCGCGGATGCGTTCCAGCTCTTCTTGCTGTTGCTGGGCGCTGGTGGCGTCGGCATAACGGCCGGTATGAAGTTCTATGACAGGGGCCCCCGATTCTGCGGCGGCCTGGATCTGCTCGATATCGGCATCAATGAACAAAGAGACGCGAATGCGCTCCTGCTGCAGCTGGGCAATGGCAGCCTGTACATCGGAGAAATGGCCACGCACGTCCAGGCCGCCTTCGGTGGTGACTTCGGTGCGCTTTTCCGGCACCAGGCAGACATCCTGCGGTTGGATCAGACAGGCGAAATCGATCATCTCCTTGGTCACGGCGGCTTCCAGGTTCATGCGCGTCTGCAACAGCGGACGGATGGCTTTCACATCGTCGTCGCGGATGTGGCGGCGGTCTTCGCGCAGGTGCAGCGTGATGGCGTCGGCGCCGGCTTCCTCGGCTTCCAGCGCGGCACGGATGGGGTCGGGATAACGGGTGCCGCGGGCATTGCGCAGGGTGGCGACGTGGTCGATGTTGATGCCCAGTTCTATGCTCGGGCCGGCAGGCTGCAGGAAACTCATGGAGTCAGGACGCTTGATGTGAATGATGTTCGGATGTGCTCAAGGCCGCAGGTCGAGGACAACGCGGCCAGACATGGATTGTAGCGGCTCGGGGGCAGCCATGGGATGGCCGGCGGCGCGCCGGCCGCCGCAAGATCACAATTGCATGAGGTCGATCAGGATCTGGCGCGTATTCAACTGCGCCCCACCCAGGTGGTGCGCCAGCAGGTAGCGCATCAGGAACTTGCTCTGCAATTGCGTGGTGGGGTCGCTGTAGTCTTCGCGCTCCATGTCCAGCAGAGTCTTGCCGGAGACCTTGGGGGCACGGTCGGAGAGGCGTTCCGGGCGGGTGCCCTGCTCCGGGTCGACCACGTAGATGCCATCGGGCTGCACGGCCTTGCCGCTGACCACGCAATGGCTCCAGTTGCCGGCCACCCCGGTCTGCTTCAAGAGGATACGTTCGAACTGGCGCAGCACGATGGGGGCATTCTCGCCGTGGGCCAGCTTGTTGAGCGTGGCGACGTAATGGTCGAACAGCGCCGGGTGGGCATCTTCGCGCGCCAGCAGCTTGACCAGCAATTCATTGAGGTAGAAGCCGCACAGCAGGGCCGACTTTTCCAGCGGCAGCAGGCCACCGACCCACTCGGCATCGGTCAATGTGCGCACCTCGGACTTGCCGCTCCACGACAACGAGAGTGGCTGGAAGGTCTGCAAGGCGCCGCGCAGCTTGGAATGCGGACGCTTGGCGCCCTTGGCCACCAGCGCCACGCGGCCATGGTCACGCGAGAAGACGTCGATGATGAGGCTGGTTTCCTTGTAGGGATAGCTGTGCAGCACGAAACCGGGTTGCGCCAGTACCTTGTGCTCCTTCTCNGGCACCGCACGGCTGCNCGCGCGCGGCGTGNCCGGCTTGCGCGCGGGGGCCTTGGCGGGCGCCTGCGGGACGCTCGGCGTGGCGGCCGGGTCGGC
>NZ_BADI01000303.1:0-1723 GCF_000333555.1 Herbaspirillum sp. B65
CATCGGGGCCAGGTACACGGNCGGGGGAAAAATTGCGCGTCATGGGCGCCATCACGATACGGTTGCGCAGGCGCACGAAACGCAGTTGCAGAGGCGCGAACAAAGGCGCCATGAGGTCGGTCATGCTAGGTCCTTCAGCAGTAGATTCATGGCTGGGCAGTCAGCCGCGCCAGGTCGGTAGGCGCGCTGGCTTCCCAGAAGCGCGCCCAGGTGGGAAACGCGTGCGGCAGGCGCGGCGCGAACTTCTCGGTATCGTATTTTCCGGGCCAGTTCTGCAAGCGCGGCCTGCCCGGACGCTCCAGGCAGTCCGTTGCATACCAGTGCTGCTCGACGCGGCGCTCGAACAGCCACTGCCCGTCCTGGCGTACGTAACTGTCGACATAGCAGATCGCCATGACGACCCAGTTGCCGCCGTCTTCGTGCTCGGCGCGGCAGTAGACGCGGCCGCGTGCATGGTCGGCGTCGACAAGCTCGATCTCGTGGCCGCAAATCTGATGGATGCTGCGGTAGAAGCTGCGCAGGACCGGGCCGGAATCGTAGAACGCCCGCAGCGCCGCCCGGCCCTGCCCCCAGCGGCCGCACTCGACGTCGTGCCCGAACAGCGCCACCAACCCGTCGAGGTCGCGCCCGTCGACCGCCAGCGCATACCGGATCGGCAACTGGCTGATCGCCAGCCGGGCTTCGACCCGTTCGAGCCGGGCCAGCAGGTCGGCATCGCTCATGCGGAGCCTCGCGCGCGCCACTCGTCGGCGTAATACGGTTGATGCGACAGCGAGCCGCCGTCCACATTGATGACCTGGCCAGTAATGAAAGCGGAGGCCGCACTGGCCAGGAACAACACCGTCTCGGCGATATCGTCCGGCTGCCCCAGGCGCGGGGTCAGGTGGTGCGCCAGCATCATCGCGCCGGCCGGGCCGGAGAAATACGCACTGGTGGCAGGCGAGACGACCAGGCCCGGCGCGATGGCATTGCAGCGGATGTTTTCCTTGCCGTGCTGAGCCGCCACATACCGGGTCAGCGCGTCGATTCCTGCCTTGGCGCAGGCATACGCACTGTAGCCGAGCGCGCCGCGCTGGGCCGCCGCCGAACTGGTGTTGATGATCGACCCGCCGCCGCGCGCGCGCATCAGCGCGATCGCGTATTTGATACATAGCATGGTGCCGCGCAGGTTGATGCGCATGGTGTCGTCCCACACGCCGATGTCCATGAATTCGACGGGCGCATCGAGATTGTTCGAGATGCCGGTAGCGGCGGCGTTGTTGTGCAGGATGTCGAGCCCGCCAAATGCCTCGACCGTCGTCGCCATCAGTGCGCGGATCGAGTCGTCCTCGCCGATGTCGGCGTGGGCAGGTAGCGCCTCGCCGCCGGCGGCGCGGATGCCTGCGGCTTGGCGCTCGGCGCCGGCGACATCGATATCGGCGACCACCACCCGTGCGCCCGCGCGCGCCAGCCGGGCGGCGCAGGCGGCACCGATGCCGCCGCCGGCACCGGTCACGATCGCGACTTTTCCCTGGAGCGGCATCATACCGCCACCGCGGCAAACCGCCCGAGATGATGGTCGGTATCGCCGAACAGCTTTTCGAGCATCGTCATCGCACGGAAATAATGGCCGATCTGGTATTCCTCGGTCATGCCGACGCCGCCGTGGAGCTGGATGCCCTGACCGCAGACGAAGCGCGCGGCCTGCCCGGCCACCGCCTTCGCCGCCGACACCGCCTGCGGC
>NZ_BADI01000302.1:0-1436 GCF_000333555.1 Herbaspirillum sp. B65
GTCGTCGATGGTACGCAGGTAATGGAAATTCGGCATCCGCGCCGCCGCCTCTGCATTGGCGCCGCCGAGCCGGCGTACGCGCCCACCGGTGGCCAGGACCAGCTTGTCCCAGGCAAGTGCCCGGCCGTCGGCAAGATGCACGCGCCTGGCAGCGCGGTCGATGCTTTCGACCCGGGTGGCACCGATGAATTCGACGCCGGCACGCTCGTAGGTCGCTACCGGCTTGAGGTAAAGCTGCTCGATCTCGACCTCGCCAGCCAGGAAGGCTTTCGACAGCGGCGGCCGCTGGTAAGGCAAATGCGCCTCCTCACCGACCATGACGATCGATCCCTGCCAGCCCGCCTCGCGCAAGTTGACCGCCATCACTCCTGCCGCGTGGCCGGCACCAACGATGACGGCCTTGCCGTTCGTATCCGTACTCATGTTGCACTCCTGTCTCCGTACCCGGCGTGCGCGATCGCGCCGCTGGGGTGGCAGTCCACTGGGCGGACGGTCATGGCCACCCGCTCACGCTGCCCTTTCCGGCAATTATAATATATGAACGTCGTTCGAAAAACTATATTTTCTTCAGTGCATGGCAGTGCTCAGGTCAGCGTGGCGAGAGACTTCTGGTCGAAAGGCAGGAAAGGCTCCCCGTTGCGCGCCTTGCGGGTCCAGGCGGGGTCGTGCAGCAGCGAACGTCCGACACCGACCAGGTCGAACTCTCCCCGCGCGAAGCGCTCGGCGAGCCAGACCAGGTTGTTGTTGGCGTTCGAGCCGCCGTTGGCACGCGCATCGTAGTAGCCGTTGTCCAGACCGACACCGCCGACGGTCATCGACAGCTTGCCGGTGACCTTGCGGGCCCAGCCGGCCAGGTTCAGTTCCGACCCGGGAAATTCGGCGCGATGGAAGTAACGCGCGCTGGCATCGAATACATCGACGCCGGCGTCCGCCAGCGGCGACAGGATCTCTTCCAGTTCCTGCGGCGTGTGTGCCAATCGCGCCTTGAAATCCTGTTGCTTCCATTGCGAGAAACGGTACAGGATCGGCAGGTCTGGTCCAATGGCGGCGCGTACTGCCTTCACCACCTCGGCCGCGAAACGGCTGCGGCGCGTACGGTCACCGCCCCACATATCGGTGCGACGGTTGGTCTGTTCCCACATGAAACTGTCGAGCAGGTAGCCATGGCCGCCGTGCAGCGCGATGCCGTCGACGCCGATATCGCGCGCATGGGCGGCACTGCGCCCATAGGCCGCGATCACATCGGCGATCTCGGCTTCGCTCATCGGCGCCGTCGGCACCAGCATTTTCTCGACATAGTCCGCAGGGGACGAGGTCAAACCGCCCGCCGGGCCCCACAGGCCGGATGGCCGGCTGCTCGCCACCTGTGGATGGCGGCCAGTGCCGGCCATGCGCATCGGCCCTTGGTGCCAAAGCTGGGGAAAGATTACGCCCCC
>NZ_BADI01000301.1:0-1307 GCF_000333555.1 Herbaspirillum sp. B65
GGGCCATTGACCAGGATGAAGGGCAAGCCGCCGCTATAGGGCATGATGGTGCCCGAGACGAAACCGTTGCCCACCATGTTCAGCCCCCCTGAGGTGGGGAAGTACTGGTTGTTGACATAGTCGTAGCTATGTTCCAGGCGTCGGTAATCCACGCCCACGCCAGCCCCCAGGCCGCGTGCATCCTGCTCCATGTTCCAGCGGTAATCCAGCTTCACGTCGCCCACCTGGTCATCGATCTTGACCATTTCCTTGCGCCAGTACATGGCCTGCCAGTTGTTCAGATTGGTGAAGTTGGAAGGATTGTTCAGTGCCACCGCAGGCTCGAAGCCGGAGGTGTTGTAACTCATGCCCAGCCCATTGGTGCCACTCAACACGGGTGCCGAACCGGCGCCCGGATAGGTGTAGTTGGCGAAGATGTACTTGGCCAACTGGCGCGGCTCGCGGTGCTGGGCTTGCGAGAAGGAAGAACGCAGCGACAGCACCTGGTTATCGTCCAGCTTCCAGTCCAGGCCGCCCTGCAACGCCGAGACGGTGCGCTTGATGGTGGAGGCCGCATAGCCGGCTTCGGCCTCGCCGCGGGCAAACTGGCCGCTGGTGGCGGTCTGGTTCAGGACCGGGTTGTTGCCGGTGCTGCGGCTGTCATCGAGGAAGGTTTCATTGCGCAGGATATGGGTGGAATCATTGTTGTAGCCAAATCCCACGAAACCATACAGATCCGGCGTGAAGCGCCCTTCCAGCTTGGCATCGAAGCCACTGGTCTCGGTGTTCTTCAGGTGTTGCCAGTACTTGAACTGCTGCGGCACCGGGAAGCCGTTACCGGTATTGGGGCCACCCGAGGACGCCGGGTTGGCGATGCTGCCGTTGGGGTTGTAGTAGTTGTAGAAGATGTTGTCGGTGGTCATGTGACCGATGGAGACCGTGTTTTCCTTCTCGAAGTTGGCCGAGACCACGTAGCCGAAGCGATGATCCGGACCGAAGGTATTGCTGAAGCTCACATCCGACTTCTTGGCCAGACCATCGGCGCCTGAAGTCACCTTGCCGCTGCCGGCGGCATGACCGACCGCCCCGGTGGCGCTGAAATAGGGCTTGCCACCATTATCGAAGGCGCTGCGGCCAACGATGTTGACCGAGCCACCGACCGCATTGGGGTCCATGTCGGGCGTCCAGGTCTTGAAGACCTGCACTTCCTTGACCATCGAGGCCGGCAGCATATTGGTGCGGGGGCTGCGGGTGGTCTGGTCGACCGAGGCCATGGGCGCGCCATCGATAGTGACATTGTTATAGCTCCATCCAGGCCGCGGATGGCG
>NZ_BADI01000300.1:0-2760 GCF_000333555.1 Herbaspirillum sp. B65
CGCATGGTCGGCATAGGGCAAGGCATGAAAGCGCGCATCGTCGGTAAAACTGGCCAGCACGGCCACATCGGTCACATAGTTTTCCAGGTCGGCCAGCGATTGTGCGGAGTTGCCCAGCTTGATGGACAGCTCGACTCGCGGGTAGCGGGCGCGATAGGCATCGACCATCTCGATCACGTGGAACGGCCCCACCGCACCGATACGCAGATGTCCCACATGCAGCGCCCCCGAATTGACCAGGAGGTTCAGGGCATCCAGCTCTAGTTCGGCAATGTTCTGGGCGATCGGCAAGAGGCGTTGCGCGGTCTCCGACAGGTCCACCCGCCGCCCCCGGCGAAAGAACAGTTCCACGTTGTGCTCGCGCTCCAACGATTGCACCTGGGTGGTCAGGGTCGGCTGGCTCACGCCCAGCGCCCGGGCCGCCGCCGAAAAGCCGCGGTGGCGCGCCACTGCCAGGAAAGCGCGTAATTGGGAGGGGGTCATCTATAGATCCTGTCAATAGCTTGGTCAAGTTTTAATGATTATATCGATAACAGGGGCGTCACAATGTCTCTTTAAGCTCTTGTCCTGTCAACGCCGACGCCTTTGCTTGGCTTGAAAAAGAAAACGACACCATGTGGCACTTCCATAACCCGGTCACCCTCCATGCCGGCGCCGGCAGCCTGGCGCAATTGCCGCGCCTGCTGGCAGGTCGCCGCGCGCTGCTGATCACCTTTCCCGATGCCGCCGCGCTGGGGCTGGAAGACAGCGTGGCCGAACTGCTGGGCGCGCAGTTGGCGGGCATCGACAATACCGTGCAGTCCAACCCGGACGTAGCTTGGCTGGCCGAGATGTACCAGCGTCTGTGGCAACAGCACGCCGATGTCCCCTGCTTGATTGCCCTGGGCGGCGGCAGCGTCATCGATTGCGCCAAGGCCATGCTGGCGCCCACGCCCTCGGGCCGCTTCGCTGAAGTGCTCGCCCACCTGCGGGAAGAGTCGACCTTCCAACCCGACCCGGCGCGCTTGAAGTCGCTCATCGCCATCCCCACCACCGCCGGCACCGGCAGCGAGGTCACGCCCTGGGCCACGCTATGGGATGCCAGCGGCGGCCGCAAGTATTCGCTGCACCGCCCCTGGACCTGGCCGCAGGCGGCCATCATCGATGCGCGCCTGATGTTGAGCCTGCCTGCCGCCACCACCCTGGCCAGCGGTCTGGATGCGCTATCGCACGCCCTGGAGGCGATCTGGAACGTGCATCGCAATCCGGTCTCCTCGACCCTGGCCGTGGCAGCCGCCCGCACCATCCTGGCCACGCTGCCGGCCCTGATGCGCCAGCCGCGTGACCTGGCCCTGCGCGCACAGATGGCACTGGCGGCGCTGCAAGCAGGACTGGCCTTTTCCAATACCAAGACGGCGCTGGCCCATTCTTTGTCCTATGACATTACGCTGCACCAAGGCGTGGCCCATGGCATCGCCTGTTCCTTCTCGCTGCCGCATATCCTGCGCCTGGCGTGGGGGCGCGATGCCCAGGTCGATACCCTGTTGCTGCAGATCTTCGATGCCTACAGCGCCGAACAGGCGATTGCCCGCCTGACCGGTTTCCTGGAAGCGCTGGGCGTGTCCACCGACCCCGCCTGCTATGGCCTGGCCGAGCGCTGGGAAGCCGCGTTGCAGGCCGCCCTGCAAGGTCCGCGCGGGCGCAACTTCATCGCCGCAGCCTGCTGAATCCCCCCTTTACCTTACGCCAAGGAGAACACTCCATGCACCAAGCACAAGCCACCGTCCGCCCATTGCAGGCCGTCATCTTCGACTGGGCCGGCACCCTGGTCGACTTCGGCTCACTGGCGCCGACCCAGATCTTCGTCGATGCCTTCAAGAGCTTCGACATCGACATCACCCTGGCCCAGGCACGCGGCCCCATGGGTCTGTCCAAGTGGCAGCACATCCGCGTGCTGCTGGACGATGCGACCATCGCCGCGCAGTGGCAAGCGCACAGCGGACGTGCGCCATCGGACGCCGATGTCGACGCCATCTATGCGCGCTTCATGCCAATGCAGATCGCCAAGGTGGGTCAGTATTCGCAGCCCATCGAGGGTGCCGCACAGGTGCTGGCCTGGCTGCGCGAAGAGGGCCTGAAGATCGGCTCCTGCTCCGGCTATCCGCGTCAGGTGCTGGAGGTGCTGCTGCCCATGGCGGCGGCCGACGGCATCGTGCCCGACCACGTGGTAGCCGGCGATGAATTGTCCGCAGGCGGCCGCCCCGGCCCCTACATGGCGCTGGCCAACATGCTGGCGCTGAAGATCGATGATGTGGCCGCCTGCATCAAGGTCGACGACACCGTGCCCGGCATCGAGGAAGGCATTCGCGCCGGCATGTGGAGCGTGGGCGTGTCGCTGTCCGGTAACGAAGTCGGCCTGACGCGGGAAGAGCTGGCCCAACTGCCCCATGAGGAAGTCACGCGCTTGAAGCAACAGGCCGAACTCCGCCTGCGGGCGGCCGGTGCCCACTACGTGATCGACTCGGTGGCCGAGCTGCCACAGGTCGTGGCGCAGGTGCGGGCGCGCCTGGCCAGCGGCGCGCGCCCCTGAGCGCCGGGATAATACGGCGGACGGCGGGAGCCGCCAATCGTTGACAAGCCCGGCGCCGGGCTCATAGAATTGCCCGGCAGATTTTTAGATAAGAGACCATCTGTAGGATGGTCTCACCACGTGCGCAGTTTGCAACGGCCTCTTACAGACTTCATCAGGAGAGCCCCGTGCAAGCTGCAGTCCCCCTGCGA
>NZ_BADI01000299.1:0-1755 GCF_000333555.1 Herbaspirillum sp. B65
TCGCTCGCCCGCATCCCAGCCGCCGCCCGTCAGGCCGGCGGCGTTTTCATTTCGTGCCTTCCTACAGGCGAATGGGCCGATGTCTGGCTGAGGGCAGGGCGCCATCTTCGTAAGATGGGTCATTGCATTCCACCCCTGGCCAGGAGGACCGCCATGCCAGATCGCCAGCCCCCATTGCCGGCCGAACCCGCCGCCGCCCTGTTGCGGCCACCCGGCACGCCGCCGGTGCTGCCGCGCGCCCCGCTTGCTGGCGTGGACGCTCACCCGTCGTCGGTAGTCGAGCCCGACGGTACCGAAGACCCCTGGGCCAACGCCGATGACGGCGTGGTGCCAGGGCAGGGCCATGCCCCCCACCTTTTTCAACAGGAGAGCTCCATGCACAAGCCCCAAGACATCCCACCGGTAGAAGTGCCGCCACTGGACCCGACTCCACCGCAGGATCCGATCCCTCATCAGAACCCCAGCGCTGGCTCGCGCTGAGCGTAGCCGATCGCGCCGCTATCCCGGATGCACCACAGGAGACAGGATTGAACATCGCTTCACATACCCTACATACCCCGCAAGAAACCCCTCCCACGCATGAGCCCAGCCTGCCGCCCCCGGAGTTGCCGGACGATGATCCGGTGCCGGTGGAGGATCCGCCGATCAATCCACGGCCTTCCGACAAACCATTGCGCATGTGAGTAGAGGGCAGGCGGACCCCAGGGGCCGCCTGAATGCAGGGATTTGCAGCCGGTCAGGCTGCGGCGACAAAAATCTCCTCTCCACATTCAGAGTTTTCCGATATGAAGCGCCTTGCATTTGTGAAAACATCCCGATTTGGCGCCGGGCGCTGACATATTGGGCAGGAAACTTCATATCGCGCCAAGCGCATCATTCCCTCCTAGCTTGCTTACCGGCATTCCATTCCCGTTTCTTCACAGGAGTGCAGTCGGTGAACTCTCCCACTTTCCCTCACGGCGCGGACGCCGCAGGTCGCCCCGGCGCTCTTCAGCAGCCACACGTGGAGGTGCTCGCGCCGCTCTACGTGCTGGTGAGCCAGCAGGCTGCCCAGCCCGGTCCCACGCCTTGCCGGGTGCTGTGCGAGCCCATCCGCATCGGCCAGGCCGCCGGCACCGACGCCATGGTGGTTTATCTGTCGCCCCTCCAAGCCTGCATCGACGCCGCCTTTCTCTCCTTGCCCGCAGAGCAATACCAGGTCGTGCCGGCATCAGCCTTCCACCCCGACCAGATGATCGAGCAGCATCACGGCCGTTTGCCGTATTGCCTGCATTTTGCCTGGGCCGCCAGCAACGGCTGCCTGGTGGTGCGCCCGGAAGGCGGACTGGTGCGGCTGTCTACCTCCAGGATGGGACGCATGTCCAGCCTGCTGGATGCCATTCCTCTGCATATCGAGCTCAACGAACTGGACTGCTATGAACGCATGTGGGAATACGCCGGCCTGTTCGCCCATGCCGAGTGCCATGCGCGCGACCTGGCCATGAGCGAGCCGGAGCGCAAGCGCCACGCGGCCCGCGCGTTGGCGCGCATCCCCGGCGTCTGTCTGCCGGTGGGGCCGATCAACCAGTTGGCCCTGTATGACCTGGAGTCGGCACATTGGCATTTCGTCGGACTGGAGCTGTTTTCCGAGCTCCTGGCCGCAGATCACGCCAGTCCTTGACGCCGTGCCTCGCCCCACAGCGGTCCAGGCAACTCCCAAAGCAGGCAATTCGACGGCTCCAGCGACATTCTTCGACTATTCATTCAGAGTTTCTG
>NZ_BADI01000298.1:0-1494 GCF_000333555.1 Herbaspirillum sp. B65
CGAAGTCGGCGCGTTCGTCCCAGATCTGCCGGGCCAGGCGTGCCGCCACGGCATCGGCCAGCGCCGCGTCATGTTCGGTCACGACGACCACCGACATGCCGGCATCGCGATTTTGGATGAAAGTCCGAAAGTGGCTCAGAAAATTGTACAGGAGACGGTGCGCACAGCGGTAGGCTCATCTGGATTACTCTCAGAGTATCGTTACGTCTCCACCAGCGTTCTAGTTGTTCATCAAAATCCGAGGGCGCAGTCGCCGGAAATTGCGCGTTTGTCGTTTGGTGCGGCCGTAAAACTAATCAAGAAGGAGGGGGACTTCGCCCTGATTCACTGGACGGATGAGGAGAACCAGCTGGAGATTCGTGGCTGGGTATTTGCTCGCCATCTCAGAAAATTCAGCTGAACCGAAATTTCAACTACAAAACAGCCTGTGACTGGACCGACCAGACATCGATAAAAGAAAACCAAATGGAAATCATGATCCCATGCGTCAAGTGTGCACTTGATACGAGAAATGCCGACGGGAGTGTTGGGCTAGAAGGTGCCGTGATCCCGATAGTTGCAGTACATGTTCAAGAACAACGGCTCTATCGGGCTTGGAATTATTCGGCGCTGGTACATCCGCGATCGCATCTCGATCAGGGAAATCTCCCGCCGGCTGGACATCTCTCGAAACACGGTTCGTCGCTATATCCGATCCGGAGCGATCGAGCCATCCTACCCATCCAGGCGATCATCCAGTGACCTAGATGAATTCGCGCCTCGACTTTCAGCCTGGCTCAGCGCCGAGGCGGTCAAATCGCGCAAGCAGAGACGAACCCTGAAACAGATGTTCCTGGACTTGAGGGAGCTGGGATATGAAGGGTCGTACGACCGTGTGGCGGCCTTTGGGAGGCAATGGAAGGTGGGTCAAATGGAAAGGGTCAATTCTGCGAGCAAATCAACAGGCCTACGTTCGGTCGGACAATGGAGCTGAATTCACAGCGGCCAAGGTCATGCGCTGGTTGCGGGATGCCTCCGTTGGTCCCGCCTTCATTGCGCCAGGCGGTCCATGGCAGAACGGATTCGTGGAAAGCTTCAATGGCAAGCTGCGCGACGAACTGCTTAACCGGGAGTGGTTCCGCAGCCGGGCAGAAGCGAAAGTGCTGATTGAAAGATGGCGTCAGTTCTACAACGAGCGCAGGCCGCATAGCGCACATCAGTACCAACCTCCAGCTACGGGCCGTCGAGCCTGGCTGGAATCGAATATGATCGACAACCGACTCACTGCCTGACGGGCTACAAATTACCGACGCAGGTCATGGGCAGTCTGTTAGTCGGGAGAACTAAAGCTCTCCTTTCTCTGAATAAATTCAATCTTATAACCGTCGGGGTCTTGCACAAAAGCAATAATGGTTTTGCCGTGCTTCATTGGACCGGCTTCCCGAGTGACTAGGCCGCCCTTTGCTTTGACCGCATCACAGGCCGCGTAGGCATTTCAACTTCGATGCAATGGCC
>NZ_BADI01000297.1:0-1266 GCF_000333555.1 Herbaspirillum sp. B65
AAAAGCCCGCTACAGGCAGTGGGCTTGCAGCGGGCTTGGAAGTGAATGCTTCTTGCCCGGATGGCGGGGATCAGTACTCCCAGAACATCTTCTGGATTTCCCTGGTGTCGGTGGTCTTGGTCAGGGCCAGCATCAGCAGGATGCGGGCTTTCTGCGGGTTCAGGGTGTCGGAGACCACGAAGTCCAGCTTGTCGTCGTCGGCTTCGCCATTGCGCGCCACGATGCCTTGACCGACGCGGCTGGAACGCACGATGACCACGCCCTTCTTGCGGGCTTCGGTGAGCGCCGGGACCACGGTGTTGTTGAGGCTGCCGTCACCCACGCCAGCGTGGATGATGCCCTGTGCACCGGCGGCCACGAAGGCGTTGAGTGCGATCGGGTTCATGTTGGCGTAGCCGTAGACGATGTCCACTTGCGGCAGCTTGTCCAGGTTCATGATGTCGAACGGCGTGTCAACCGTGTTCTTGCGGGTGGACTGGCGATAGAAGTAAGGCTTGTTGCCCTGGATGTAGCCCAGGAAACCCAGTTCCGGCGTCTTGAAGGTGTCCATGGTGGAGGTGTTGGTCTTGGTCACTTCGCGGCCAGCATTGATCTGGTCGTTCAGTGCCACCAGCACGCCCTTGCCGACGGCTTCCTTGGAGCCGGCCAGCAGCACGGCGTTGTACAGGTTGATCGGACCATCGGCGCTGATGGCGGTGGACGGACGCATCGCGCCCACGATCACCACCGGCTTCTTGCTCTTGACCACCAGGTCCAGGAAGTAGGCGGTTTCTTCAATGGTGTCGGTGCCGTGGGTGATGACGATGCCATCCACGTCGCTCTGCGCCAGCAAGGTGTTGACGCGCTTGGCCAGCTTGAGCCAGGCGTCGTTGTTCATGTTTTCGCTGGCGATCTGCATGACCTGTTCGCCGCGCACGTTGGCGACCTTCTTCAGTTCGGGAACGGCGGCGATCAAGGCATCAACACCGACCTTGGCAGCGGTGTAGCCGACCGTGGTGGTGCTGGTGGCGCCGGTGCCGGCGATGGTGCCGCCGGTGGCCAGGATGACCACATTGGGCAGGGTTTGCGCGTGCGCGGCGGCGGCAGCAGCCAGGCAAAGCAGGACCAGCATTTGCTGGAAGAATTTTTTGATGTACATGTGTGCCTCTGAACGTGTGATTGAACGGATTTTCTTGGTTTTATCTTGGTTGTTCTTAGTTTTTTTAATTTTTTTAGTTTGCCCGGTGAGGATGGACTGCGCCGGGTGGCGTGAGTCATCCTGCAAAG
>NZ_BADI01000296.1:0-1386 GCF_000333555.1 Herbaspirillum sp. B65
CGCGCGGTTCGGCGGCCAAACAAAAAAGGGCCCATCTTGCGATGGACCCTTTTTTTACTGCATATGGTGCGGCTGGCAGGAATCGAACCCACGACCCCTTGGTTCGTAGCCAAGTACTCTATCCAGCTGAGCTACAGCCGCGAAAGAACGAGATTATAAGGAGGTTTTGAAAAAAGTACAAACATTTTTTCGAGACCCCGTAAAAAATTCCTTCAATACACCTCGCGCGCCACAAAAGGATGGTACTGGAACAGCCAGGTCTCGCTCAGCGCCTGGCCCTGGTGGCGCAGGAACAGGCGTAGCTCGACCGGTTCCTGACCGTCGGCGGTGAGATCGAACTGGGCGCGCCAGTGACCGGCGACGCCATTGGGCAGGGCTTCCGTGTAGACGTAGGAAATGCTGCCGCGCGAGGCGGTGATGACGGCTTCCGGCTTCACGCCAAAGGGTAAGTTCTCCAGCGGCGCTCCCTTGAACTCGACCATGAACTTGCGCACCTGCTGCGGGCGCGCCTGTCCCGGTTGGCCGCCGCGGCCCAGGCGCGTGGCTACGCAACGTGCCAGCGGGGTGGGGAAGGGTTCATCCTTCTGCCAGTAGAGCCGGTAGCGCAGGCGATAGCTATTGCCGGCGCGTGCCGGCGCCTTGGGTACCCACATGGCTACGATGTTGTCGTGGATCTCGTCATCGGTGCGCAATTCGATCAATTGCACCGCACCTTCGCCCCAGTCGCCCAGCGGTTCCACCCACAGGCTGGGGCGGCGTTCATAGTGCACGCCATCGAGATAATGGTCGAAGTCGCGGTCGCGCTGTAGCAGGCCGAAGCCACGCAGATGCTGGTCGCCGAAGGCCGAGGCCATGGTGCGGGGTGGATTGTTGAGCGGGCGCCACAGGTGTTCGCCTGCGCCGCTCCAGATCGCCAGGCCATCGGAGTCATGTACCTCGGGCCGCCAGTCCACGCCGGTACCCTTCACCGTTTCCGAGAACCAGTACATCGAAGTGGCCGGGGC
The DNA here is from genome assembly GCF_000333555.1 of Herbaspirillum sp. B65. Classification (NCBI taxonomy): domain Bacteria; kingdom Pseudomonadati; phylum Pseudomonadota; class Betaproteobacteria; order Burkholderiales; family Oxalobacteraceae; genus Herbaspirillum; species Herbaspirillum sp. B65. The sequence goes on from NZ_BADI01000296.1 coordinate 1,005, forward strand.
CAGCCCCAGGCGCGCCACGTCACGCCGCAGGAACAGCGCCTTGTCGATTTCCATGCCCACCCCCGCGCCGCGTTGCATGGCGAAGCGATAGGCTCCGGTGATGCTGGGACCATCGAGCAGGGCATAGACCACGACCGTCTCGCTGCCCGGCGCTTGCGGTTCGAAGAAGAATTGCGTGAAGTCGGGGAATTCCTCGGGACGGTCGGCCTGTGCCACGTCGATGGCGATGCCGCGGGCCGACAAACCGTACTGGTACAGGTCGCCAATGGCACGGAAATAGGAAGCCCCCAGGAAAGCCACCCAATCGTTCTTGCGCCAGTCCTTGCGCGACTGGTCGGCCAGGCGGCTTTCCTGGAAGCGGGAAACCGGCAAACCAACTGCC
>NZ_BADI01000295.1:0-6356 GCF_000333555.1 Herbaspirillum sp. B65
AGCAATAGGTGCGCGCCACGCCGGCATTGTTGACCAGGACATCGCAGCGACCATAGTCTTTTTCGATGTCGCGAAAGGCCGAGGCAATCGAGTCCGCACTGCCCAGGTCCATCTTCACGGGTGCAGCACGATGGCCCGCTGCGACCAGCGCCTGCGCAGTGCTGGCAGCGGCGTCCAGGTTGATGTCGGCCACCAGCACGGTGTGTCCGCGTGCGGCCAGTTGTTGGGAAATGCTGGCGCCAATACCCATGGCTCCGCCCGTCACGAGCGCCACGCGGGCGCCGCTATCATGTTGATTCATATTGTCTCCGTGAGTGTTGGCGGCCCCGGCAGGAAAGAAAAAAGAGGCCGCCGTTTTTAATTCGTCGTTGGCAGGTCAATCATGGAAAATCCCCGATCGCTGGCGTGACTGGTGAGACGATCAGAGGAAGCCGATGGAAATCCAGGGCAGGAAGGCCACCACCAACAGCGCCACCACCAGCGCGGCCAGATAGCCCCAGACCCGGTTGAAGACGCCGTCCGGCGAGACCTTGCCGATGGCGCAGGCGGCATAGAAGCCCACGCCAAAGGGGGGTGCAAACAGGCCGATGCCCATGGCCAGGATCACCACCATCGCATAGTGCACGTCATGCACGCCCAGCGAACGGGCCACCGGGAACAGCAGTGGCCCGAACAGCACGATGGCGGGAATGCCTTCCAGCAGGCTGCCCAGCACGAATCACACCGACCCATTCATCGACTTCCACCGTATTGCCGTTGAGGAGCTTCAAGGATTCGCCCTTGCGGCCCCAGCGCACGTCCAGGCCACCATGGATCTTGTCCAGGTCGAACACGTGCGAGGGACGGCCCAGCTCCAGCATCACGTAGTTGGAGATATCCACCAGCGCCGAGATCGAACGCTGGCCGCTGCGCTCCAGGCGGCGCTTCATCCATGGCGGCGTAGCCGCCTTGGCGTTGAGGCCACGGATGACACGACCGGCAAAACGGCCGCACAGGTCGGGCGCAGAAATGCGCACCGGCAGCTTTTCATCCAGGTTGACGGTAGCAGCCTGATACACCGGCGCCTTCAGCGGCGCACCGGTCAGGGCCGAGACTTCACGTGCCACCCCCAGCACCGACAGGCAGTCGGCCTTGTTGGGGGTGAGCTTGATGGTGAACTTGAGGTCGTTCAACAGCATGTAGTCGCGGAAATTCTGGCCCACCGGTGCATCGTCGGGCAGCTCCAGCAGGCCACCATGATCGTCCGACAGCTTCAGTTCACGGGCCGAGCACAACATGCCCTGCGACTCCACGCCACGCAGCTTGCCGACCTTGATTTCGAAGGGTTTGCCATCCGGCCCCGGCGGCAGTACCGCGCCCACCATGGCGCAAGGCACCTTCAGGCCGGCGCGCACATTGGATGCGCCGCAGACGATGTTGAGAATAGTGCCGGTATGAACATTGACGCGGCATACGTTCAAACGGTCCGCATCCGGGTGCTTGCTGACCTCCAGCACTTCGCCCACCACCACATTGGTGAAGGGAGGCGCCACCGGTTCGACTTCCTCGACTTCCAGGCCGGACATGGTCAGCAGGTGCGACAGTTCATCCGAGGTCATGGTCGGGTTGACCATGGTACGCAGCCATTTTTCAGAGAATTGCATGATTCAGACTTTCAGCTATCAGCCAGAGGCGCGCCGCACATGGGCGCGGCACGCTGCGTGATCGAATTAATTGAATTGCTTCAGGAAGCGCAGATCGCCTTCGTAGAACAGGCGCAGGTCATTGATCCCGTAACGCAGCATGGTCAGGCGCTCCAGGCCCGAGCCGAACGCGAAGCCAATGTACTGCTCGGGATCCAGTCCCATGTTGCGCACCACGGTCGGATGCACCTGGCCGGCACCGGAGACTTCCAGCCAGCGGCCCTTGAGCGGACCGCTGCCGAAGGCGATATCGATCTCGGCCGAAGGTTCGGTGAAGGGGAAATAGGAAGGACGGAAGCGCACCTGCAGGTCGTCGGTCTCGAAGAAGGCCTTGACGAAGTTGAGGTAGACGCCCTTCAGGTCGGCGAAGCTGATATCCTCGGCGATCCACAGACCTTCGACCTGGTGGAACATCGGCGAGTGGGTGGCATCGCTGTCGACGCGATAGGTGCGGCCCGGGGCGATGACCTTGATGGGCGGCTTGTTCATGCGAGCGTAGCGCACCTGCATCGGGCTGGTGTGGGTACGCAGCAGCAGCGGCTTGCCCTGGGTGTCGTTGCCTTCGATGTAGAAGGTATCCTGCATCGAGCGCGCCGGGTGGTTTTCGGGGCTGTTCAATGCGGTGAAATTGGTCCAGTCGGTCTCGATCTCGGGACCGTCGGCGACGTCGAAACCGATGGAGCGGAAGATTTCCTCGACGCGCTGCCAGGAGCGCATCACCGGGTGGATACCACCCACGCCACGGCCGCGGCCCGGCAAGGTGACATCGATGGCTTCGGCATTCAGGCGTGCCTGCATCTGGGCGTTGGCCAAAGCATCGCGGCGGGCGGTGAGCGCGGTTTCGATCTGTTCCTTGGCGACGTTGATGATCGCCCCCTGTACCTTGCGCTCTTCCGGCGCCAGCTTGCCCAGCCCCTTCATCTGCTCGGTGATCTGACCGGTCTTGCCGAGGTACTTGGCCTTGGCATTTTCCAGTGCGGCGGCGTCGGGCGCGGCGGCGAAATCAGCCTGCGCCTGCGTGACCAGTTGGCCCAGGAGTTGGTCTAGGGGATTCATGCGGTAAATCTCGCTCCAATCGAAAATCCGACGACGAAGTCGAAAAGGAAAAAATCCACGAAACCGTGGATAAAAAATCCACGAACCCGTGGATCAAAAACATACGGGGCATCGGTGTATCACCTCTGCCCCGCAGGATTTTGCAGCGCCGGCTGCTGGTCTGACTTGCGTCCGATGTTGCGGCCGGCTACCGCAAACACGCTGTCGATTTAGGCGGCAGCGATGTTGGCCTTCACCTGGTTGACGATGGCAGCGAAAGCAGCCTTGTCGGTGACAGCCATATCGGCCAGGACCTTACGATCCAGTTCGATCGCAGCCTTCTTCAGGCCGTTCATGAACACGCTGTAGGTCACGCCGTGCGAACGCGCAGCGGCGTTGATACGGGCGATCCACAGTGCGCGGAACACGCGCTTCTTGTTACGACGGTCACGGTACGCGTACTGGCCAGCGCGCATGACTGCTTGCTTGGCGATACGGTAGACGTTTTTACGACGGCCGCGGTAACCCTTGGCGAGTGCGAGGACTTTCTTGTGGCGGGCACGTGCTGTTACCCCACGTTTGACTCTAGGCATAGTAGCTCCTTAGTGTATGGTGAGGTTAAGCGAACGGCAGCATTGCGCGAACGGAATTGAGGTTCGTCTCATGGACGCCCTCGGTACCGCGCAGTTGACGCTTGTTCTTGGTGGTCTTCTTGGTCAGGATGTGACGCTTGAAGGCTTGACCGCGCTTGACGGTACCGCCCGGGCGGACGCGAAAACGCTTCTTCGCGCTGCTCTTCGATTTCATCTTAGGCATAGCAACTCTGTCCTTTCGGACAGCTCCATTTTTTGATGATTGCAGGTGGCAGCACACTCGCTGCTCTTGGATGCCTGCTCTCACTTATTTGACAGCGGGAGAACCCGCTGCTTTTGCCCGATGCAGTGGCCTGCACCCGGCAAATCCTTTGTCGGCCTTGACTGCCGCGACTTGCATCGCTTGCGCGGCATGGACGACACCGGGGAGATGTCGTCCTGATACGGCTAACTGCAGAACCTCATTCAACACGGCTTAAACGATATCCAAATCATATAAACCGTTTAAACGATTTACTTCTTTTTCTTCGGCGCCAGCACCATGATCATCTGGCGACCTTCCATCTTGGGAAACTGCTCGACCTGGCCATACGGTTCCAGGTCAGCCTTCAGACGCTCCAACATGCGCATCCCGATTTCCTGGTGAGCCATTTCACGACCGCGGAAACGCAGCGTGATCTTGGTCTTGTCACCCTCTTCCAGGAACTTGGTCAGGTTGCGCAGCTTGATGTTGTAATCGCCATCATCGGTACCCGGGCGGAACTTGACTTCCTTGACCTGGATGACCTTCTGCTTGAGCTTGGCCTCGTGCGCCTTCTTCTGCTCCTGGTACTTGAACTTGCCGTAGTCCATCAGGCGGCAGACCGGAGGTTGCGCGGTAGGCGCAATTTCGACCAGATCCACTTCAGCCTCTTCGGAAAGACGAAGGGCTTCAGCCAGGCTGACGATGCCCAAAGGCTCGTTGTCGACACCCGAAAGGCGCACTTCCGGCGCAGTGATCTCGCGGTTGAGGCGATGCGACTTGTCAGTAGCTATTGCAGTTTCCTTTTAAAATCCAATAAATTAAGCCGTGCTCTTGCGCTGGGAGGAAGCCCTAGGCTTCCCCGTCTCAGGCTTTGGCAGCCACCTCATCCTTGAGGCGTTCCACCAAGGTGTCGATGGACATGACGCCCAGATCGACATTGCCCCGCGCACGCACGGCCACAGTGTTGGCATCCCGTTCTTTATCGCCGACAACCAGGATATAGGGCGGTTTCTGAATGGAATGCTGCCGTATTTTATAGGTAATCTTCTCGTTGCGCAAATCGGTCTCGACCCTAAACCCTTGTTTTTTCAGCGTTTGTGCAACGTTCTGCACATAATCGGCCTGCGCATCGGAAATATTCAGGATGACAACTTGCGTTGGCGCCAGCCACAAGGGCATGGCACCGGCGTGGTTTTCGATCAGGATGGCGATGAAGCGCTCCAGCGAACCGACGATGGCCCGGTGCAACATCACGGGCACCTTGCGGTTGTTGTCTTCGGTGACATACTCCGCCCCCAGGCGCGCCGGCATCGAGAAGTCCACCTGCATGGTGCCGCACTGCCAGGAGCGGCCGATCGAATCCTTGAGGTGATATTCGATCTTGGGACCATAGAAGGCGCCCTCGCCCGGCAACTCTTCCCACTCCGAACCGGAGGCGCGGATGGCTTCACGCAGGGCGTTCTCGGCCTTGTCCCAGACTTCCTCGGCGCCGATGCGCTTTTCCGGACGCAGGGCCAACTTCACCGCCACCTCCTTGAAGCCGAAGCAGTCATAGACTTCACGCACCACGCGGTTGAAGGCCGCCACCTCATCCTGGATCTGATCCTCGGTACAGAAGATGTGACCATCATCCTGGGTAAAGCCGCGCACGCGCATCATGCCGTGCAGCGCGCCGGAGGGCTCGTTGCGGTGGCACTGGCCGAATTCGCCGTAGCGCAGCGGCAGGTCGCGGTAGCTGTGCAGGCCGGAATTGAAGATCTGGATGTGGCCCGGGCAGTTCATCGGCTTCAAGGCATAGGCACGGTTTTCGGACTCGGTCGTGAACATGTTTTCACGATAGTTTTCCCAGTGACCGGTCTTTTCCCACAGGGAACGATCCAGGATCTGCGGCGCCTTCACTTCCTGATAGCCGTTGTCCTGGTAGACACGGCGCATGTATTGCTCCACCTGTTGCCAGATGGTCCAACCCTTGGGATGCCAGAAGATCAGACCCGGCGCCTCATCCTGGAAGTGGAACAGGTCCAGCGCACGGCCCAGCTTGCGGTGGTCGCGCTTTTCAGCCTCTTCCAGCATGTGCAGATAGGCTTCCTGGTCTTCCTTCTTGGCCCAGGCGGTGCCGTAGACACGCTGCAGCATCTCGTTGTTGGAGTCGCCGCGCCAGTAAGCGCCGGCCAGCTTCATCAGCTTGAAGACCTTCAGCTTGCCGGTAGAGGGCACGTGCGGGCCGCGGCACAGGTCGGTGAAGCTGCCCTCGGTGTAGAGCGACACATCCTCGTTCTGCGGAATGGAGGCGATGATCTCGGCCTTGTAGTCTTCGCCGATGGACTTGAAGTAAGCCACGGCCTCGTCGCGCGGCAGCACCTTGCGAGTGACCGGCTCATCCTTCTTGGCCAGCTCGGCCATCTTCTTTTCGATGGCTTGCAGGTCTTCCGGGGTGAAGGGGCGCTTGTACGAAAAGTCGTAGTAGAAACCATTGTCGATGACCGGGCCAATGGTGACCTGCGCTTCGGGGAACAGCTCCTTGACCGCATAGGCCAGCAAGTGGGCGGTGGAGTGACGGATCACTTCCAGACCATCGGCGTCCTTGTCGGTAATGATGGCCAGGTCCGCATCCTTGTCGATCAGATAGGAAGTATCGACCAGCTTGCCATCGACGCGCCCCGCCAGGGCCGCCTTGGCCAAGCCGGTGCCAATGTTGGCGGCGACCTGCGCCACCGTGACCGGGTTGTCGAACTGGCGTTGCGAACCATCGGGAAGACGTACTGAAACCATTTTGCACTCCATTCGGCAGCCTGCTCCTGC
>NZ_BADI01000294.1:0-1277 GCF_000333555.1 Herbaspirillum sp. B65
GAGGCAGGTCGCGTTGCTGCAGCGCTTCGGCATCCACTTCGAAGACTACCGGTGCCAGCGGCAGGTCGTACTTTTGCTGCCACTTGGGATGCAGTTCGCCGATCACGCCAACCACCTTCTCACCCAGCAGCACCTGGGCGGTACGGCCAGGATGCAGGGCCGGATGTTCGGCCTTGACGAAACGCAGCGTGCGCGGCGCGAACAACGCCTCCAGATCGGCCTTCACATCGAAGTAATCGACATTGCGGCTGGCCTGGCCCCACTGCTCCTCGGCCACCGGACCATAGGCCAGTGCGGCCACGCGCTTGGGCTGAGCGAAACCGGCCACGGACAGCGGGCCATCGACGACCTCGGCATCCTTGTGGAACACGGCCCCCACTTCGAAGACGCGAATGCGCGCAGCCTTGCGATTGACGTTGTAGCGCGCGTTGGCGACCAGGCCGGCGATGAGCGAAGAACGCATCACGCTCATCTGGCTGGCGATCGGGTTCAACAACTTGATGGGATCGACGTTGCCGCCGAAATCGGCTTCCCAGGCGCTTTCCACGAAGCTGAAGTTGACCACTTCCTGATAGTCCTGGTCGGCCAGGAGACGGCGAACGGCAAACAGGGAACGGGTGTTTTCGGGGGCAATGCGCATGGCATTGGCAGCCACTGGCGGCAAGGCCGGGATGTTTTCGAAACCGTAGACGCGTGCGACTTCCTCGATCAAATCTTCCTCGATCTCGAGGTCGAAACGGTAGGACGGCGGCGTGACCGAGAACAGGCCCGGCTCGTAGTCAAACGACAGACCCAGACGCTTGAAGATATCGGACACCATCTCATCGGTGATCTCCACACCGATCACCTTGGCCGCACGAGCGGTGCGCAGCGTGACCGGTTCGCGCTTGGGCAGGTTGACGATCTGGTCATCCACCGGGCCTACGCGGGTCTCGGCGGTGCCGCAGATTTCCAGCAGCAGCGCGGTGATACGTTCGATGTGATCGACTACGGTGGCGAAGTCGACGCCACGCTCGAAGCGGTGCGCGGCATCGGTGGAGAAGTTGTAGCGGCGTGCACGGCCCTGGATCGCTTGCGGGAACCAGAAGGCGGCTTCCAGATAGATATTGGTGGTTTCCAGCGAGACCGCAGTGGCATCGCCACCCATGATGCCGGCCAGCGATTCGATTTCCTTGTCGTCGGAAATCACACCGACCCATTCATCGACTTCCACCGTATTGCCGTTGAGGAGCTTCAAGGATTCGCCCTTGCGGGCCCAGCGCACGTCCAGGCCACCA